>NZ_BOQD01000044.1 GCF_018332515.1 Bacillus hominis
AACGGAACAGGTAAATCAACTTTATCTTCTGCAATTATGGGTCACCCAAAGTATGAAGTAACAGAAGGTAGCATCATCATCGACGGTGAAGATGTATTAGAAATGGAAGTAGACGAGCGCGCACAAGCAGGTCTATTCCTAGCAATGCAATATCCAAGTGAAATTAGCGGAGTAACAAACGCTGACTTCTTACGTTCTGCAATTAATGCACGTCGTGAAGAAGGCGAAGAAATTTCTCTTATGAAATTTATCCGTACATTAGATAAAAACATGGAATTCCTAGAAATGGATCCAGAAATGGCACAACGTTACTTAAACGAAGGTTTCTCTGGCGGTGAGAAAAAACGTAACGAGATTCTTCAATTAATGATGATCGAGCCAAAAATTGCAATCTTAGACGAAATCGACTCAGGTCTTGATATCGATGCATTAAAAGTTGTATCTAAAGGTATTAACCAAATGCGCGGCGAAGAGTTCGGTTGCCTAATGATTACGCATTACCAACGTTTATTAAACTACATCACTCCAGACTTCGTTCACGTTATGATGAACGGTCGTATCGTTAAATCTGGTGGCCCTGAGCTTGCACAACGTCTAGAAGCTGAAGGTTACGACTGGATTAAAAAAGAATTAGGTATTGAAGACGAAACAGCAGAGCAAGAAGCGTAAGAGAGGAGCATAAACATGACAATCGGTACATTACCTTTCGATCAAGAAACAATCCGTCAGCGCGCAAGCGAAGTAAACGAAGCTGCTTGGTTGACTGAGTTCCGCTTACAAGCTCTTGCACAAGCAACTGAACTTCCAATGCCAACGCCTGATAAAACGAAAATTGACAAATGGGACTTTATCGGAAAAGGCGACGCTGCTAAGCAAGAGCCTGTAAGTTCTTTAACAGAGCTTCCAGAAGCAGTGAAAAACTTAATCGATGAAAATAACAGCGTATTAGTACAACGTACTGGTACAACTGCATTCGTTTCTTTAGCAGACGAAGCAAAAGAAAAAGGTGTTATTTTCACAGATATCGTAACAGCAGCAACTGAGCATGCTGAATTATTACAAAAGTATTTAATGAAAGATGGCGTGAAAGTAGACGAGCATCGTCTAACTGCACTTCATGCTGCATTAATCAACGGCGGTGCATTCGTATATGTTCCGAAAAACGTTGTTCTTGAAACACCACTTCAAGCTGTATTCTTAGTAGACGGCGAAGAAGCTAACGTATATAACCACGTATTATTCGTAGCTGATGCGAACAGTACTGCAACTTATGTTGAAAACTACGTTGCAAATGAAAATGCTAAAGGTATTGCAAATATCGTAGCAGAAGTAATCGTGGAACAAGGCGCACAAGTGAAATTCGGTGCGGTTGATTTATTAGCAAAAGACGTAACAACTTACGTTAACCGCCGCGGAGTAGTAGGACGCGACGGCCGCATTGATTGGGCTCTAGGTCTTATGAATGACGGAAACACAATCTCAGAGAACGTTACGAACTTAATGGGCGACGGATCATATGCTGATACGAAAACAGTAACAATTGGCCGTGGTAACCAAACACAAAACTTTACAACTAAAGTTGTTCACTTCGGTAAACACTCTGAAGGTTGGATCTTAAAACACGGTGTACAAAAAGATAGTGCAACATCTATCTTTAACGGAATTGGTAAGATTGAACACGGTGCATCTAAATCAAATGCACAACAATCTTCTCGCGTTCTTATGTTAGATGAAAAAGCACGTGGTGATGCAAACCCAATTCTTCTAATTGATGAAGATGATGTAATGGCAGGTCACGCAGCTTCAGTAGGCCGCGTAGATCCGTACCAATTATACTACTTGATGAGCCGTGGTATTCCAAAACGCGAAGCAGAGCGTTTAGTCATCCATGGATTCTTAGCACCTGTAGTAAATGAGCTTCCAATTGAAGGAGTAAAAGCACAGCTTGTTGAGGTAATTGAAAGGAAAGTTCGCTAATGAATATTCATGAAATACGCAAACAGTTTCCAATTCTTGATCAAAAAGTGAACGGCAAACAACTTGTTTATTTCGATAGTGCAGCAACTTCTCAAAAACCAATTCAAGTCATTGAAACGTTAGAACGTTACTATAAAGAATATAATTCTAACGTGCATCGCGGTGTTCATACGCTCGGTACGAAGGCTACCGACGCGTATGAAGGTGCACGTGAGAAAGTTCGCAAGTTTATTAACGCGAAATCAATGGAAGAGATTATTTTCACGCGCGGAACGACAACTGCATTAAATACAGTAGCGGCTAGCTATGGTCTTGAAAATGTAAAAGAAGGCGATGAAATCGTTATTTCTTACATGGAACACCATAGTAACATCATTCCGTGGCAACAAGTTGCGAAGAAAACTGGCGCAACTTTGAAATACCTTCCGCTTCAACCAGACGGTACAATTTCTTTAGAAGATGTTCGTCAAACTGTTACACCGAATACAAAAATCGTTTCTATTATGCAAGTATCAAACGTACTTGGAACGATTAACCCTGTAAAAGAAATCGGAGCAATCGCACACGAAAATGGCGCAATTATGGTCGTTGACGGTGCACAAAGTACACCTCACATGAAAGTGGATGTACAAGATTTAAACTGTGATTTCTACGCATTATCTGCTCATAAGATGTGCGGACCTACAGGTATCGGCGTATTATATGGTAAGAAAGAATTGCTAAACAATATGGAGCCAATTGAATTTGGCGGTGAAATGATTGATTTCGTAGATTTACAAGAATCTACTTGGAAAGAGCTTCCGTGGAAGTTTGAAGCAGGTACACCGATTATCGGTAATGCAATCGGACTTGGTGCGGCAATTGATTTCCTAGAAGAAATCGGTCTTCATAATATTGAAAAGCATGAGCATGAATTAGCGCAATACGCTTTAGAAAGACTATCAGAAGTAGATGGCGTTACAATTTATGGTCCAAAGCATCGCGCTGGTCTTGTTACATTTAATATTGAAGACGTACATCCTCACGATGTAGCAACTGTATTAGATGTAGAAGGCATTGCGGTTCGCGCAGGACACCACTGTGCACAACCGCTTATGAAGTGGCTAAAAGCTTCTTCAACAGCACGTGCGAGCTTCTATTTATATAATACAAAAGAAGAAATTGATACATTTGTTGAATCGCTAATCAAGACAAAGGAGTATTTCACAAATGTCATTTAATAATTTAGATACGTTATATCGTCAAGTTATTATGGATCATTATAAAAATCCTCGTAACCATGGCGTGTTAGAAGATAGTGTTACCGTTAACTTGAACAATCCAACTTGCGGCGATCGTATTCAACTTACGATGAAAGTAGAAGAGGGTATTGTACAAGAGGCGAAGTTTGAAGGCGAAGGATGTTCCATCTCAATGTCTTCAGCTTCGATGATGACACAGGCAGTAAAAGGAAAGAAAATCGAAGAAGCACTTCAGCTTTCGAAAATTTTCTCTGACATGATGCTAGGAAAAGAGTACGATGACAGCATCGATTTAGGAGATATTGAAGCATTACAAGGCGTATGCAAGTTCCCTGCACGTATTAAATGTGCAACATTAGCGTGGAAAGCGTTAGAAAAGGGCTTAAACGAAGATAAGTAATGTTAAAGGTTCCTAAAAACGAGGTTATCTAAGGAGGGACACACCAACATGGCGAAGCAACTGCCAGATATCGGCGATTATAAATATGGTTTCAAAGACAAAGACGTTTCGATTTTCCGTGCTGGACGCGGTTTAACAAAAGAAATCGTTGAAGAGATTTCACGTATGAAAGAAGAACCACAGTGGATGTTAGACTTCCGTTTAAAATCACTGGATAAGTTCTATGAAATGCCAATGCCACAATGGGGCGGCGACTTAAACGACTTAGATTTCGATGAAATTACGTACTACGTAAAACCATCTGAGAAATCTGAGAAGTCTTGGGATGAAGTACCTGAGGAAATTAAAGCTACATTTGATAAATTAGGTATTCCTGAAGCTGAGCAAAAATATTTAGCTGGTGTATCTGCACAGTACGAATCTGAAGTTGTATACCACAACATGAAAGAAGACCTAGAAGATCTAGGAATCGTCTTCAAAGATACAGATAGCGCATTAAAAGAGAACGAAGATATTTTCCGTGAGCATTTCGGAAAAGTAATCCCACCAACAGACAACAAATTCTCTGCATTAAACTCTGCAGTTTGGTCTGGTGGATCATTCATCTACGTTCCAAAAGGTATTAAAGTTGATACACCACTTCAAGCGTATTTCCGTATTAACTCTGAAAATATGGGACAATTCGAGCGTACGCTTATCATCGTAGACGAAGGCGCACACGTACACTACGTAGAAGGTTGTACAGCACCTGTTTACACGACTAACTCACTTCACAGTGCGGTAGTAGAAATCATCATTAAAAAAGATGCATATTGCCGTTATACAACAATCCAAAACTGGGCGAACAACGTATACAACCTAGTTACAAAACGTGCGGTTTGTGAAGAAAACGCAACGATGGAATGGATTGACGGTAACATCGGATCTAAATTAACGATGAAATACCCAGCAGTTATCTTAAAAGGCGAAGGCGCTCGTGGTTTAACATTATCTATCGCGATTGCTGGTAAAGGCCAACACCAAGATGCTGGTGCGAAAATGATTCACTTAGCACCAAACACATCTTCAACAATCGTTTCTAAATCGATTGCGAAGCATGGTGGTAAAGTAACTTACCGTGGTATCGTACAATTCGGACCAAAAGCGAAAAACTCTCGCTCTAACATCGAGTGTGATACGTTAATCATGGATAACCAATCTACATCTGATACAATTCCTTATAACGAAATCAAAAATGATTACGTTTCACTTGAGCACGAAGCGAAAGTATCTAAAGTATCAGAAGAACAATTATTCTACCTAATGAGCCGCGGTATTTCTGAGCAAGAAGCTACAGAAATGATCGTAATGGGCTTCATCGAGCCATTCACTCGCGAACTTCCAATGGAATACGCAGTTGAAATGAACCGCCTAATCAAGTTTGAGATGGAAGGTTCTATTGGTTAAATAGAAATGCGGAGCCGACTGTTCAGACCCGTTGGCTAAGGTTCTTTCGCACAGAAGATGCTTTTTATCTTCTGGTGCGGAAGGTTCTTAGACATGAGGGTCTAGGAGGCGAAGCTGGACAATATTTAAAGTGGAAGCGGCTCGTTCAGAATGTGAGGGGGATGGAGCTTCTGACGTAGAGGCGCTTTTTGCCTCATAGGAAAAAGTGAAGCCACCGAACATTCTAGCCGCTGGAACTGGATAATATATGTATGAAGAAAGCGCCCTGCATAGCAGGGTGCTTTTTTGTGTTGTGTAAGCTAGTCTGGATTCGGCTTGGGGTGGTCGGGGGCGTATACCCGGGTTGGTGTTCAGCTAAATATATCAACGATTTTTTTGATATATCGATTTATCAACAACTTACGACAGGAAGAACAGGCCATATACCCCGAATCTAAATCGTATCCACCTTATCCACAGATTAGAAAAAATAAAGTTTTCCATATTAAAAGGGCAATCTTTGGCTTTTTCTCATAATGCGAGTACAATGTAAAATAGCAAGAAAAGACGAAAAGTATTTACAGGATTATTGCGTACGTGTAGCGTAAATGGCAGTAAGGAACTGAGAGGAGGTTTTTTCTCTGAATATAAATAAAGAAACGATCATCCACCTTTATCATACAAACGATATACATAGTCATTTTGAAAATTGGCCGCAAATTTCTCGGTTTGTACTAGGTGAGAAAAAGCGAAGACAGGCAGCGGGAGAGACTGTTTTAACTGTGGATATTGGCGATCATGTGGATCGTTTTCATAGTATTTCGGAAGCGACAAATGGACTTGGGAATACGAGGTTATTAAATGAGGCGTTATATGATTATGTAACGATCGGAAATAATGAAGGAATTACGTTAGCGAAAGAGCATTTGAATCGTCTATATGATGATGCTGGGTTTGAGGTGCTTGTAGCGAATTTATTTGAAAAAGAAGGTGTACGTCCGGCGTGGGCGCAGCCTTATAAATTACATACAACGACAGATGGGATTACGGTTGCCTTTATTGGGTTAACGGTAGCTTATCCAGAGTTTTATCATATGTTAGATTGGCATATTGAAGATCCAATCATCCATTTAGAGTCTATTTTAGAAGAAGTTAAGGATACAGCTCATATTACGGTTGTGCTTTCTCATCTTGGAAAAAGTATGGATGAGTATATGGCGGAGCATTATGATATAGATGTTATTTTAGGTGCACATACGCATCATTTATTTGAGCGCGGCGTTCTTGTAAATGATACCTTGCTTTGCTGTTGTGAAAAGTGGGGACATTACGTTGGTCACGTTCAGCTTACTGTGGATAAAGAGACGAAGAGACTGTTGAAAAAAGACGGTAGAGCGATTAAGACAGAACGGTTAGGTGCTTATAGCGAGCCGTTATCCACAATTGAAATGCTGCAGGAAGAAAGTAAACAGATAATGGCTGAGCCTGTCGTTCATTTAAAAGAATCATTGCCGGTTGATTGGTTTAAGGAGACGACGTTTTCTCATATGTTGGCAAGTGCGCTTAAAGAGTGGTGTAATGCAGATATTGGAATGGTGAACGCTGGTGTACTACTTGAGGGATTAAATGAAGGCGTTGTGACGCGCGGAGATATTCATCGAATTTGTCCACATCCAATTAATCCATGTCTATTAAAAGTGCCAGGGAAGACGTTAAGAGAAGTTATTTTGAAAGCACGCCGTCCGAATATGGAGAATCTTGAGGTGAAAGGATTCGGATTTCGTGGAAAAGTAATGGGGAAAATGATTTACGATGGTTTAGAAGTGATTCCAGATACGATTCCTGGGAATAAAATTTTACTGGAAGATGTATTGATTAACGGGAAATCACTGGAGTTAGATCGTATATATACGGTAGGAACGATTGATATGTTTACGTTTGGATACTTATACCCAGAGCTATCCACACTTTCTCATAAGCAATATTATATGCCAGAACTACTTAGAGATGTGTTAACAGACATGTTGATAACTCATACATTTTCCGTCAAACTATAGGCTAGTTAACGTGTAACACTCATTTTTCTCTTGTCATACAGATAAGAAAGAGAGGAGTGTGAACTATGGTTAATGTAGAGCCTATTATAATTGATAACTATACGTTTATTGCCGTTAGCGTCAAACTTCCAAAGACAAATTTGCTAGCTGTAATGAGCGATAAAGGATATATTATGTGCGGTGCATTAGATATAGGTCTTTTAAATGAGAAGTTAGGAGATCGAGGAATTATTGCTGGCCGTGCGGTTGGCGTAAGAACGATTGAACAACTTCTTGAAGCGCCGCTGGAATCAGTAACGATTGAAGCCGAAGCTTTAGGCATTAAGGCCGGAACAATCGGAAAAGAAGCATTATTAAAAATGAGATAAGCATATATCGCCCCTCCTTCTTGCATAGAAATAATATAAGAAGGAGGGTTTTCTTATGAGCATATTTCGTTCGAAAAATTCGCGGTTTCGAAGGGGACCGATTTCCTTTCGGTATATACTGCTTATTTCGTTTATCATTTTTATCGTAATGGTAGTTCAGGGGTTATGGATTGTAAATAAAAGTATTCAGCCAACGTTAATTAAGTATGGGGAAACAGAGACGCATAAAATGGCCACAGCAGTTATGACGAAAGCGGTAAAAGATAGAATTAATGAAGGGTTTGATGTAGATTCATTAATGAAAGTACAAACGGATAGGAACGGGAAAGTATCTACAATTGATTTAAATACAAAACAAGTAAATGAAATATTAACATCGACTACTGCATACATAGAGAAATATTTACAACAAGTAGAAAAAGGGGATACGAAAGCACTTGGTATTTTTGAAGAGAATGGGGTATCTATGTCAGTTCCTTTTGGGCGCATAACCGATAATGCGCTTCTTGGTAATATAGGACCGGATATTCCGATTAATTTTACGCCAATTGGTCATGTGAATACGGATATTAAACAGTTAGTTGAGCCACAAGGAATTAATAATACAGCGATCAAAATTATTATGGAAGTGGAAGTGACGTTACAAGTTATGATTCCGTTACGCACGAAAGAAATTACGGTGAAGCAAAACATTCCGATTGCGACGCGCATTGTTCAAGGTGAAGTACCTACTTATTACGGAAGTGGCGGAGTTGTTGTACCAGATAAAAAATAACCGTAGCAATTCGCTACGGTTATCGTTTTGTATTTGCTCGTTCTTTTCGTTCCCAAAGGCTTAAATGCATGTATGGATCGAAAGCCCATTCTGTATAGCCGTTGTCTTTATACATTCCAAAGTGTAAGTGTGGTGGGAACTTTCCAGCTGTACCAGGAGGACCGTAGCCGGTACTACCGACAAATCCGATTACTTTTCCCGGCTCGACAATTTGGCCGAGCTGTATTTCTTTAGAGAACCCGCCTAAATGAGCGTAATAGTGGTAATTATTATGAAGATCACGAATACCAATGCGCCATCCACCAAGACGATTCCATCCTTTCGTTTCAATAACGCCATAGCAAGTTGATCGTACTGGTACGCCATATCCAGCAAAAATATCGGTTCCTTCATGAACCCTCCTGCCGCCAAAACTTCTACCAGCACCAAAAGTACTACGATAGCTATTGTCACTGCGAATCGGGAGAGGGAAAGCATTTCCTTCTAAATTAATGCGGCCATAATGTTTATAAATTTGGGCGTATTCTGTAATTAACTCAACAGTTTTTGCACGTCTATAATATTCCCAAAGCATAATGTTAATACGGTCTTCTGACGTTCCTTGTTTCTTTAAAATAGTTGCTGCTGTATGCAGAAGATCACGGTCGTTATTTGCATTTGCAAATCCATCTTTGTCACCATCTAAACCCATTCCGCCAAATAGAGAAATGGTGTGGGGGAGAGTATCGTTACTATTAACAGGTCCAGCCCACATTTCTGGTTTGAAATAAAG
Organism: Bacillus hominis; assembly: GCF_018332515.1. Classification (GTDB taxonomy): domain Bacteria; phylum Bacillota; class Bacilli; order Bacillales; family Bacillaceae_G; genus Bacillus_A; species Bacillus_A hominis. Next base: position 9,016 of record NZ_BOQD01000044.1, read on the forward strand.
GGAAATGATAGCATCCGGCTTTTTCGGAATATCCTTTCTTACGCTCCGTATATTTCTTTCATACTGATCCATTGCAGCTAAGTAATACCATGGAATGCCTGAAGATTGCTCGGTTTCTTTATATAGTGCCATGCGCTTATCATATATGCTTTGCTGATTATCTTCACCGTAAGCGATGTTTTGGTGGAGAAGAAAGCAAATCGAAAGCAAAAGAGAAATTTTTCGAAGCATGAAATAGACTCCTTTCACAACATCACTCTTTTTAGTGTGGGATATACGGAGTATTTCATTATAGGGAACGATTGGAAAAAATCTTAGAATCTTCATTTGAGCAAATCGCTTTCATACGTTAGAATAGATATGTTACATTGAAAGAAGCGAACACGGTAAAATATTTCATATTGTGCGGAGTTGATAACCATGACAAAACAAACAGAGTATAAGCGCAAGCCCGAATGGTTGAAAATTAAGTTAAACACGAATGAAAACTATACAGGCTTAAAGAAAATGATGCGTTCTAAAAATCTTCATACAGTTTGTGAAGAGGCGAAATGTCCGAATATTCATGAGTGCTGGGCTGTAAGGAAAACAGCAACATTTATGATCTTAGGTGCGGTTTGTACACGTGCTTGTCGTTTTTGTGCGGTTAAAACAGGCTTGCCAACTGAGCTTGATTTACAAGAACCAGAACGCGTAGCAGATTCTGTAGTACAAATGGGCTTAAAGCACGTTGTTATAACAGCGGTTGCACGTGATGATTTAAAGGATGGCGGAGCAGCTGTTTTTGCTGAAACAGTACGCGCTGTTCGTCGCAAAAATCCATTTACGTCAATCGAAGTATTACCATCTGATATGGGTGGGGTAGAAGAAAACTTAAAAATGTTAATGGATGCAAAACCAGATATTTTGAACCATAACATTGAAACAGTACGTCGATTATCTAACCGAGTTCGCGCTAGAGCAAAATATGACCGTTCATTAGAGTTTTTACGTCGAGCAAAAGAAATGCAGCCTGATATTCCAACTAAATCGAGCATTATGGTGGGCTTAGGTGAAACAAGAGAAGATTTAATTGAGGCAATGGATGACTTACGTGCAAACAATGTGGATATTTTAACTCTTGGACAATACCTACAACCATCTAAGAAGCATTTACCAGTTCTTAAATATTATCCACCAGCAGAATTTGCAGAGCTTAAAGAAATTGCACTTAGCAAAGGATTTAGCCACTGTGAAGCTGGCCCACTTGTGCGTTCTTCTTACCATGCGGACGAGCAAGTACGTTCTGCGAAAGAAAAAACAGCAGAAGCGAAATAATGAAAAAAGAGAGCTAATCATTAGCTCTCTTTTTTTGTGTACGCTAAAACGGTATTTGGACATGTTGATAAAATCTTTTTTAATTCCTCTGTGGATAATTCAATTGTAAATTCAGGTACACCAGGTGTAATTAAAACTTTCTTGTAAGTATAGATTGAACTGTCCACAATAATCGTTACATCTTGTGAATAACCGAAAGGTGCTACACATCCTGGCGTGCAACCAGTCTCTTCTCTTAGCTCATCAGGAGAACAGAGAGATAAGCTTTCTCCTGTTATTTCTTTCATCTCTCCTCGGTTGAGGCGAGTTCCTTCTAACGTGAAAAATACGTAATAAGCCCCAGATTTTGATTTTAAAAACAAGCTTTTACTTGGAGTGCCCTGTAAACCAAGTCTTTCACGAACAATACGGTCTGTTTCATAGTCAAGTACTGGCTCGTGTTCAAACTTTTCATAAGAAGCATTTGTTTTATGTAGTAAAGAAAGTACGTCTTCGTACATGTTGAATGATACCCCTCTCTATGTTTTACTGCAGCTCTACCATATCTTCTCGCGGTGTCAACTGAATGTATTGGAAAGAGATATTACTTGGATGGCGCTTCCCACAATCGTTTTATGACAGATTGTTCATCAAGTGTAATTTCATAAATATCAGGGTTCGTTAAAGTTTTCCATTTATCAAAGCCAATAGTATGATCAAAGTGCTTTAAAATTAATGTGAGTAAGTTGCCGTGTGTCAAGAGTAATGTTGTGTCATGGTCTAGTTTTAAAACTTCTTGGATAAGTGAGATAGCACGGTCTGTTGCTTGTTTTGTTGACTCTCCGCCCGAAAAGGCAATATCTATATTGGTAAAAGTGTATTCTAGTTTTTGAAGCCAATCATCCATTGAAACAGTGCTTAATATGCGTTCTGCTAGCCGTTCATCTTCTTGGATCGATAAATTAGCTTGGAGGGCATATGGCCGAATAGAATCGATAGCACGGACAAATGGGCTTGAAATAATATGATCTATTTGTAGATGATTTTCTAAGAGGAATGTAGCAAGGCTGTTTGCTTGATCTTTTCCTACGTTTGTTAATTCGGCATTACGCTCTTGTCCAGTTGCTGAACAATGCCTGATTACAATAATTTTCTTCATATTTCATCCCCATCTTTCAAGTTGACGATATATACTTCGACAAATGTTGAAAAAATTCCTTTTTATTGGAAACGGAATAGTAATCTAAGTATGTGGAAAAGTAATGTGGATAATAAAGTGAAACTTTAATCAGTGGGGGATTTGTCCACTGATTATTAGCCTTCACCAATCGGGCAGTTACTGGCCGCAAATAGCGTGGTAAAAAATTGAGGTGCAATTATGAAAAAAATGATATGCATTGTATTCAGTATTTGTTTTCTCATACAATTGTCCACAGCATATGCACAATCAAATCAAAAATTAGAATATCCGAGCAATCAAAATAAATCTTTTGTGAATGAAAATCTATTTTATGAACAGTTAGATAAGAAGGTCTATAAGGAATACAAAAATGCGACGTATAGTGTTCGAAAGAAAATTTTATGGAAAGAAGTACAAGATGCAGAATTTACCTTCCGACAAAAAACAGCTGTCGGCTGTCGTAGTAGAGTGGTGATTCAAGATTCGTTTGTTCATCCAGATCGCCAAGTTTATTTTTTTGGTTCCTTTTCTCAAGATGAAGTAGATGAGTTTCATAAGTATATAGTTATAGATGCAGAAACAAAGAGGGAGCTGCGAGGGGGGAAAAGTTATCATCACTACGAAAATCCGTATAAAAAATAACCCACCAATTGGTGGGTTATTTTTTACTCTGGTACACTCACTAATTTCTCTTTCATTTTACGAATAAGAATGAAACCACCAACCGCGAAGAGAAGAGTAGTTCCTTCTGCGACAAAGATGTTAATCATTTTTGTTTGGTAAAGTGCTGCGAAAAAGTCTACAAGTGCGTGGAATAGTATAGCGTATGCGAGGAAAATGTATTTCTTTTGTTTTACCGCGTATACGACAAGCATTGTGAAAGCAATTTGCAGAACGAGTGCCATAATTCTTTCTAAGCTACCGAATAAGTATAAGTAGGCAGGTTGCTCTATTAACAAGTCCTTGATATGGCTCAACTGTGGGTATTGTTCAACCATTTGAGCGAAGCTACCATTGTTAATAGATGTTGCAAAGGTAAGAGTTTGGAGCCCAGCGAATCCGCCGACTAAAATCGATTCAATACCGCCGTGTCCAATTCCGTACGCAAGACCATCTTTATAATCTCGATATTTTTTCAGTAAGTAGTAAAAGGCAACGAAACGACCTAGTTCTTCAAAAATACCAGCAGTTAGTCCGCCGAAAATCGAAAAGATAAATGGGTTCTTTAAAAATTCAGCTGTTGTGGGATTGCCACGCATGAATAATTGGAATGGTGTTTCGAGAATTTGGGTAAATCCGATAAAGATAAGGACACCAACGCCAACTATTTTCCAATTAATATTATATTTCTTACGGAAATAAACGAGTACAATAATTGGGACCAGAACCGAAACAACGAGTTGAATTATGATGCTGGCAATTACAGTATTTGAAACCATACTTTCACCGCTTTCTAATATATGTACATATCTATTATGCATGAAATATAGTGGAGATGAAACTTTTAGAGATAAATGAATTTACTTATTGACTCTAACGTTGCGTCATACTTTATCGTATGTATTAAGGGGGAGATACGCATGACAATGAGGGTAAAAGAAGTAGCTAATTTAGTTGGAATTAGTGTGCGCACACTGCATCATTACGATGAAATTGGGTTGTTAACCCCGGATGAGACGACAGAGTCTGGATATCGTCTGTATTCCAATGAAAATTTAGAAACACTACAGCAAATTTTATTTTTTAAAGAGCTTGGCTTCCCTTTAAAGAAGATTAAGGAAATTATTATGAGTCCTTCATTCGACCGTGAAGAGGCATTACAGCTTCATAAGAAAATGCTTCTTGAAAAGCGGGCTAGATTGGATAAAGTGATAGCGACGATTAATAAAACAATTCAGCATACAAAAGGAGAGATTGAAATGACGAATAAAGAGAAATTTGAAGGATTTGATTTTAGTCATAACCCGTACGAAGAAGAAGCACGTGAACGATGGGGAGATGAGGCTGTAGATAAAGCGAATAAAACAGCGAAGGGTATGTCTAAAGAGAAACAGGAGGAGTTTAATAATATTTACAGAAAGCTAGCAACACTTCGAAATGGAGCACCTGATTCTAAAGAGGCGCAATCAGCAATTGGAGTATGGTACGATTACTTGCAAAACTTTGGTGAATATTCATTAGAGGCTTTTAAGGGACTCGGTCAAATGTATGTTGCTGATGAGCGCTTTACGAAAAATATTGATAAGTTTGGTGAAGGTTTAGCGCAGTTTATGTGTGATGCGATGGAGGTTTATGCGGATCGTAAGAAAAAGTAAAAAGGTGGATGTTTTCTCCACCTTTTTATTTTTTTATCATATTATTTAAAGTTTGATCCCCCGTATTGTTCAAATGAGGATTATCGCTCATTTCACGTTTTAACATATCAAGACTTTGTTCATATTCTTTATCGTTTAAGCTACCAGATTGAAGGCCTTGAATTTGAGAAATCAACTTTTGGTTTGTTGATACATATGCTTTATAATAGCGAGGGACGATGGACAAGGCAGTTTTATATACTTGATCTGCTACAAGTTTCTGATCCGTTGTGTTTGCACGATATACGACGAATACTTCATCATCGGTAACGAGTGTAGCAGCATTTGTAACGTCAGGAAGTTTGACTGTCATGCTCGTAATCATTTCAGCTACTTTCTCACGGTTAATGGCTCCTACTTGTTTGTTAGATACTTCATGCTTTTGTTTAGATGAATAGCCGACTCTCGTGAGCCTTGTATTTGTGTTTTCCGTATGATACATGTCATTTTTGTTGGAAACAAGAACACGGCTTCCTTCTTCGCGTTCCATTTCGGCTTTATTCGTTGATTGGCAGCCTGCAAATAAGGAAAGAGTGAGAAGGGAAAGTACAATTTGTTTTTTCACGATGTATCACCTCCTTCTCCATAGCATGTACTAATTTGCAATTTTTTGTATTTGAAATTGTTGGTTGTTATGCTTTGTGATACGATAAAAAGAAGAATGCTTAGAGAGGAAGTTAATGATGGAGCAAAAGCAAGAGATTCATACTACGGTGAGCATTAATAATGTTCAGTACGAAGTAATTAAAAACTTTCGTGACGGTTTTAGTGAAGAAGCATTTAAAGAGCGTTATGCAGAAATTTTAAATAAATATGATTATATCGTTGGGGACTGGGGTTATGAGCAACTTAGATTGCGCGGATTCTTTGATGATAGTAATCAACGTTCAACATATGATACGAAAATTAGTACTTTATCAGAGTATTTATACGAGTACTGTAACTTCGGTTGTGCACACTTCGTATTACGAAAAGTGAAGAAATGAAAAAATCCTCTTACGATTGTAAGAGGATTTTTTCATAGCAGTTGTACCAATTATGAGGAGGCTGTTTACTTTTGAAATAAACAGCACCTCGGCAAATATAATTATTTTTTTCATAAAGGCTTAATGAAACCGGATTACCTGTAAAACAATCTAGGCGTATTCCTTTGTAGCCTATCCGTCTTGCTTCGCTTTCCCAAAAGGATAAAAGTACTTTGCTATAGCCTTTTCCTTGCGCGAAAGGGTGGATGACGAAAGAATGGACGATAAGAAAGCGACCGTTTGTTTCTGACCAATCAATAAGTGCGTATTCGGGAGATTGCCATTCGTTTAATACGACAGCACCAACGAGTGAATCATGCTCAAATAGGCAGTAGAGTTCACCTTGTTTTAAGTGATAGGAAGTATGTTCTCGAGCTGGATATGAGTCATCCCATTGGTAAATTTGCTTTTGTAAGAGCGCTTTTTTGCATTCCGTATACATTTCATCTAATTCGTCTAATAAATCCATCGTACCTTTTCTCACGTTTAGCATGAGACTCCCCCTTATAAATAAATCGAAATAGAATCCCCTTCAGAAAGTAGTGTGTTTGGTTTCATTTGTTGTCCGTTCAATTGAATATCCCCATTTTTAATTTTATCCACAATGAGTGTACGGCTCCAATCTGAAATATATGTGGATAACATTTTATCAATCCGGTGGGAACCAAAAACGATGTCTAATACGATTGTTATTTCGGCTATACCACTTTCTTTGCATTGTGTAATGGAAATGGTAGTACTTGCTTCCGTTTGATCTTGCAGAGCCATATCAACAGTTTCAACATGATCAGTAAATGATTTATAAATACGAAGTTTTTGATTCCACGTATGATCTTTCGGGCATTTATAAATGGCAAAGCGGTATATGTTTTTTCCATTGGCGTTATGCCTACGAATATTCGTGTCAGTAAATAGGGTAGTGCGTCTGCAATTTTTACAATACTTTTCGATTGTGTTTTGCTGATTTTCATATAAACTCCAAGAAAGTTGTACTTTCTGCATTTTCCTTCACCTCTTATATTAGTGGCAAAGGAACTTGAGACTCCCACGACTAAAGTCGCAAGCCCGAATTCTTACGGATTTACGGGTGGGATTCTTGAATGACTAAGCGTTCGCAATCCATTTCTGTTTTGAACAGCCTTCAAGACAAGGGCATCTCATTGCCCCTCCTAAACCAGACCATAAAGGTGCTTAGGCTGATTGACTGTTACCATCAATCACAGTTGCATAGCGAATATTCATCGCTCCAACGATATCACGATGTGTCTTAAACCCACATGGACACTTATATTTTCTATCTCGAGCCTTATTCTTTTTAGCACATTTCGGACAACTTTGACTTGTATAAGCTGGATTCACATATTCAATTTGAATACCAGCTATCATTGCTTTATAGGCAATAAATTGTGACAAACGATAAAATGACCAAGTGTGTAGGTTTTTTTCGTTTTTACGGCTTGTTCTTGCCGTCTGTCTTATATTCGTTAGTTGTTCTAATCGAATGACAGAAATATGATTTGCAATCGCAAAATTAATAATCGCACGACTTATTTTGTGATCTTTATCTTGCATCCATCTTTGCTCTTTATTAGCCATTCGCCGAATGGCTTTCACTTTTTTGTCTTTTCCTAACTTCTTACGAACACTACGAAACTTACGCTTCTTATATTTATTGTGCCTACCACTCCCAAAGAAACGAACCTTATCATCATCTGTGATTGCTACCGCGGGGACCTTGAGACCTAAGTCTACGCCTAAAATTTTCGTTCCTGTCCTTTTATTGATAGGAAGTGTGACAGATATTTGGGCTATCCACTTATTCGATTTCTTTGTGATGCGAAGTGTACCTAATTTATGTTTTAACAGATTCAGATTACGATTGTTTTTATCGCTTAATAAAGCTCGGATTTTTACACGAGTCGACTTTCCATTTACTTTAAACGGGATTGAAATATGAGTAGGGTCAAATGAATAGTTTTGATTGTTCCATACACAAACAGGCCTCTTTAGAATTGGGATAATTTTATAATGGCTTTTCTTTACTTTTGTAGCAAACAAACTTTTCGCGTCGTTAATCGCTTGATTCTTCACTGCACTTGGGATATTTGCTTCAATATCTTTTGTACTTTTTTTCGTACTTTTCTTTACTTCAACCATTTCTGATACAAGTGTATTTATAACTTTAATATATTCTTGACTACTTTGTTCTAATAAACGGATTTGTCCTTTTGTTGGAATCAATTTCACTTTCACTGTTAGGGTCTGTGACATACGTTTCATTCCCTTGTTTTTTGATTTCCAGCAGCATTCATTTAATGCATTTCTAGCAATAAAAATAAGATAAGAACATGTCCATAAACTTTGCAACTGCATATGATAATAAGTATATAAGGTTTGTTACAGAACATTTCAAGCAACACGTTGAAATGTTCTTCTATAATTACTTATTTACGGAAAATTAAAACAGGAAAAAGGCCGAAGAAACTACCTATACTTTGACGTTCCTTCTATTTATTCTTAATTATAATATAGGAGATTGAAAATTAGAAATATTTACAACGAAAAAACACCAGCTAAAATAGCTGGTGTTTGAGATAAATTATATAAGTTCAAATAAAAATGAGCGTAATTCTTCTGCATTTTCTTCAGACATAGAAAATGCGTGCTCTAAGTAGCCTGGTTCGTTTAAATCGTCAGGACCGATGATAGCAAATTTGTTGCTCTGCATATCAAGGACTATCGTTTTACCGTAATGACGATCGGAGTATAGAAGCGCTAAATCATGACGCTCATTTTCCCCCATAAAGCTAACGAAACGAGTTTTTGTAGCGACTGTATCGTCGTACAGAAAGAAACGTTCTTCCATACACATGGCTCCTTTATTAAATATCTAAGTTTAAGTGTGGTTTATGGTCTAAATGGTGGTGTGTTTTAATAAATCGTACCGTTCTTGTTTTGTAACGCATAACGATAGAATATGTTTCAGCTAAATCTCCGCCAAGGAATTTTACGCCGTCTAATAATTCACCAGCAGATACACCTGTTGCTGAGAAGATTGCGTCATCACCAGATACTAAGTCATCTAACATAAGAAGTTGACGAGGATCTTCTAATCCCATTTCACGACAACGAGCTTCTTCTTCTTCGTTCATTGGAACTAAGCGCGCTTGCATTTCACCTTCAAGGCATTTTAGTGCTGCTGCAGAAATAACGCCTTCTGGAGCTCCGCCAACACCTACGAATAAGTCGATACCTGTTCCAGGTAAAGCTGTAGCGATTGATGCACCAACATCGCCATCACCAAATAGTTTTACGCGTGCACCTTTTGCACGAACACGGTCAATAATATCTTGATGACGTTCACGTTCTTGCACGATAACCGTTAGGTCACGAATTTTTTTATTGTTTGCTTCTGCTACAATTTCAATTGTTTTTTCAATTGGATCATCTAAGCTAATTTTACCAGCTGCTTTTGGACCAACCGCGATCTTTTCCATGTACATATCCGGAGCATGAAGAAGGTTTCCTTTATCTGCGATTGCGATAACTGCCATTGCATTTGCAAGGCCTTTCGCAACGATGTTTGTACCTTCTAATGGGTCAACGGCGATATCTACTTCTGGACCGTTACCTGTTCCTAGTTCTTCACCAATATACAACATCGGTGCTTCATCAAGTTCTCCTTCACCAATTACAACAGTACCTGCCATGTTTACTGAATCGAACATATCACGCATAGCTGTAGTTGCTGCATCATCTGCTTCGTTTTTCTTTCCGCGGCCCATCCACTGTGCGGATGCTAATGCTGCTGCTTCTGTTACACGGACAATTTCTAGTGCGAGTTCACGTTCCAAGATTGCATTCCTCCAATTTCAAAAATCATACAGATATAACTATAACAAATAACGGAGAAAAGGTGAATTCGAAAAATTGTCGATTTTTTCAGAAGAAAGCGTTACAATTAAAATGTAAATGCTTTAATTTCCAGGTAGGTGACATGAATGTACTTCGTAGACAGAAAGAAAATAGAACAAATGCTAGTATGTTTAGAACGAGCAACAAATACATTTCAAGAGAAGAAGATCTATGAAACCGAGTTTGAATTTTATGCATTAGAGCGCATAGCCCATCTAATTATTGATTGTGTATTAGATGTAGGAAATGCGATGATTGATGGATTTATTATGCGCGATCCAGGAAGTTACGAAGATATTATCGATATTTTAATGGACGAGCGAGTGATAAGTGCAGAAGAAGGAGTAGGAATGAAAGAAATTATTCTTCTTCGAAAAATGCTTACGCAAGATTATATTCAAATGAATCATGATGAATTATATAAGACGATTCAAAAAAATATCGCAGTGGTAGAGAAATACCCAGCGAATATTCGTAGTTATTTAGAAAAGGAATTAGGACCTGTATCTGCATTTGTACCAGAATAATTATGCTTATAAGATCCCCGGAGATTCCTTTGGGGATCTTATATTGTATATGAGAGAGAAAAGGGAGAAGGGTGAAATATGGGGGAAGCACGTACTACGAAAGAAGAGATTGTACAATTATTGAAGGTAAAGGGTGAGCATACTGTAGCAGAATTAGCCGAAGCTTTAGAAATTACGGAAATGGCAATTCGAAGGCATTTAAGTAATCTTGAGAAAGATGAGCTAATTTATTCAAAGATGTTAAGGCAGCATGTTGGACGACCAACATATTTGTATGGATTAAGTCAAAAGGGAGAAGATACATTCCCGAAAGAATATAAGCAGTTTGCTATTGAAATGCTAGATGATTTAGCTCGAATGGACGATGAAAAAGCACTTCGTTACGTTTTACAAGCGAGAACGAAACGAATGGAAGAGCAGTTGCAAAAGAAGATAAGTAATCAAAGTAATTTAGCGTATAAAGTACAGGAAATAGCTGCTATGCAAGAGAAAAATGGTTATATGGTTCAAATAAAGAGAGATGGGGAACGCTCTTTCATACTTGAAAAGCAAAACTGTCCGTTAAAGGAAATAGCGGAGAAATTCCCGCAAGTGTGTGAAGATGAAAAAGATATGTACAAGCGGTTATTTGCAGGTGCAAATGTGAAAGCGTTAACGAACATGTGCGTGGGCGATTGTAATTGTTCGTACCAAATAAAAGAGAAAAAATGAACGTTATGGGACGCTTTAAGGTAAAGCGTTTTTTTCTTTTGAAAAAGGGGTTAATATAAGAGTGGTATGATAGGTGAGAACGTTAACATAGAAGGAGAGACATAATCGATGTATAAAGGTTATTTAATTGACTTGGACGGTACGATGTATCGTGGTGAAGAGCAAATTGAAGAAGCAAGCGACTTCGTAAAAGCATTAGGAGAGCGCGGCATTCCGTATTTATTCGTTACGAATAACTCAACTCGTAAACCAGAACAAGTTGCAGAAAAACTTGTTCGTTTCGATATTCCAGCGAAAGCGGAGCAAGTATTCACAACGAGTATGGCTACAGCGAACTTTATTTATGAGCGTAAACAAGATGCAACTGTATACATGATTGGTGAAGAAGGCTTACACGATGCACTTGTGGAAAAAGGATTTGAACTTGTGGATGAAAACCCTGATTTCGTCGTTGTTGGTTTAGATCGCGACATCACATATGAAAAATTAGCAAAAGCGTGTCTTGCTGTGCGTAACGGTGCGACGTTTATTTCAACAAATGGGGATATTGCCATTCCGACTGAGCGCGGATTATTACCAGGTAACGGTTCATTAACATCAGTTGTTACAGTATCAACAGGTGTGGAGCCAATCTTTATCGGAAAACCAGAATCAATCATTATGGAACAAGCGTTAAAAGTGCTTGGCATAGGAAAAGATGAGGCATTAATGGTTGGGGATAACTACGATACGGATATTTTAGCGGGAGTAAATGCTGGCATGCATACTCTTCTTGTCCACACGGGAGTAACAACTGTGGAGAAGTTAACAGAATATGAAGTACAACCGACGCAAGTTGTGCATAACTTGACGGAGTGGATTGAGAAGATGTAATGAAAGGCAGGTAACCGGGAAAGGTTGCCTGTTTTTTTATTTCTAAAATAAAGACGTTAAAAATCACCTTTCTATACCCCGCTCATACAAAGTACAAAGAAGACAAATAAAATGATGACAATACCAATGCCAAAGTTAAATACGAGAGTACTATCCATATATGTAACCTCCTTATTTGAAAGTAAAAAGCACTCTGGCTGGAGTGCTTTTTTATTATCCGAATCTGTTGCAACGAACACCGCAACGTATAGAAAGGGAATAGTGCGTGTAAAGAGTTATATTACTTTATGTGTTTATTTTGTAAATGAGCAGGTCCTGCTCCGGTATAGAAAAAAAGACACTCTTTCGAGTGTCTTTCATGATGACAAAATGTGCCAATTGCTTGAGTTTGATAAGACGTTAATTTTCCGGTTAACAGTCTTTCTTAATCAAGAAGTGTAACAACAGCGATTCAAATAAATTTTAGCATTTTTTAAATGGATGTGCGTATGTAATTATGCATATTACGATTAAAGGGAAACTGGATGTGAAAAATGAATGAGTACATATATAAAATATTTGATAAGGAGCGAGAGGGATGGATGTACATAAGTTAACAGAAGAAGAAGCGATGGAGATAACTATGTGGACGTACGAGGAGCCGTATAATTTATATAGTTTCTCAGGAGGGGCTGAAGTAATAGAAGAGTTGCTGGACGGGACCTATTATGGCTGTTGTAACGATAAGGGAGAATTCATCGGCTATTTTTGTTTTGGAGAAAATGCACAAGTTCCGGGCGGAAGAGATGCCAATTTATATAGGGGAGACGATGTAGTAGATATCGGACTTGGAATGAAGCCAGATTTAACTGGGAAAGGGATGGGGGAAATGTTTTTTCAAGCGGGAATAGCATTTGCTACTGAGGAATTGAATTCGAAAATGTTTCGACTGAGTGTAGCGACATTCAATAAGAGAGCGATTAGCTTATATAAAAACATTGGATTTCAAGTAGGACCTCTTTTTTTGAGCCGTGGAAGAGAGTTCATGCTTATGGAATATGAAAGGCCGTCAGTATGAAACTGACGGCCTAGACACGTTACTCTGAATGCTCAGCTCGGTGCGCTAAACGACTTGAAGCAGCGGCAGCGATCCCGCCAACGATATCATCAAGGAATGTGTGCACCTTTCCAGTTGATTTATCATTTAAGTATTCTAAAATGCCTGGTTTTAATTTATCAATATATCCAAAGTTCGTGAAACCGATAGAACCGTACACGTTAACGATAGAAAGTGCGATAACTTCATCGATTCCATATAGTCCTTCATCGCGTTTTACGATATCTTGTAACGGTTGACTTAATAGTCCTTTTTCAGCAAGGACATCAAGTTCAATGCCTGTAATAAGTGCGTTTTGTACTTCTCGTTTTGATAGTACACGCTCAACGTTATAGCGACATTCTGACATCTCTAAATTTGAATGGTATTTCTTTTGAAGAAAATGAACAAGTTCAGCAATATCGTCAATTGTTACACCGCGTTCTTTTAATAGTTGTAATGCTCTTTCTTGTAGTTGATTTGATTCTTTCATATTTATCACCTTTTTTTCTTTTTAGTATTTGTATACGTTTCGTTGCTTTATCATGTGCATAGGAATGAAAGGCGAGCACAAGCTCATATATATAAAGAAAAACCATAGGTGGCGACTACGATGATTCAGCATATTTATGAGCATTATCACATACATGTTAAAGAATTAATCCCTCTTGGCCCCTATAAAAGCTTTTGGATTCGCAATAAAATTTATGTACTTGTTCCAATTGGAGAAATGGAGGAAGAAGTACTTGTAGAGATGAAAAAGCTCAGTGATTATATGAACCAGCAAGGGGATATAACTGTTTCGACTTTCGTTCCGACTATACACGGCTACTATGTAAGTGAGATAGAAGAAAAAAATTATTGCTTATTAAAAGGTATGCGTATGTTAGAGCGACATGCTACATCATTAGGAAGCGAGCTTTCTATATTCCATAAACGTGGTGCATTCTTTCCGGAAGAAGTTGAGCAATTAAGCCGCATTGGTGAATGGAAAGCATTATGGGAAAAAAGGCTCGACCAATTAGAAAGGTTTTGGCAATCGCAAGTGATGAACCATCCTTCAGACGTATTCGATCAATTGTTTATTGAATCCTTCCCGTATTACTTAGGAGTTGCAGAAAATGCAATTCAATATGTTGTCGATACAGAAATGGACGATACACCACAAATAACTGACGCAGCAACAATTTGCCAAGAACGATTTACACCTCTATTATGGCATCAAACGAAGCGCTTAAAACTTCCTTTTGATTGGGTATATGATCACCCAAGTAGGGACATAGCAGAATGTATTCGATATATGATGATAGAAAAAAAGAAAGACTGGGAGCAAACGGTAGTTCAATTTATTACAGATTATGAACGTAATTATTCGCTCTCTTCATTTGGTTGGCGCTTATTATTCGCAAGGCTCCTGTTCCCGCTTCACTACTTTGAAACGGTTGAACGATATTATCAAACAGGAAATGAAGAACAAAAAAGCATATATAGGGCCCGTTTAGAAATCATTTTACACGATGTGAAGCGCACTGAGCAATTTATGAAGCATTTTTACGAGTCATTTCGTTTACCAGTTGATAAGTTAGGCATTAGGCAATTAGATTGGCTATCTTAAAAGTATAAAAAAGAGACCAATTGAGGTCTCTTTTTTATACATAGAAGAAGCCTATATCTCACTGTATAAAAAATATCCCAAAGGTATGTACTATAATATGATAGCAAATGATGTCTTATAAAAGTTGGGACATTCGGTTAAAATATTACAATTTTGTGGAAATACACACGTTTTGTATGAAATTTATACGCTGACTTTTGTATTTGAACATATATTTATTATGACATAGTGTTTTTCGATCTTTTCATTTACCTTTTTTAATAATCCTTGGTGGATTTCTTTAAATAAAGGCTGATAGTTTGTATTCCATGTTGGAATAACTGGTGAAAGGCTTAATAAATATTCTTTCTTTTGTTCTAATTCTTGAATTGTAGAAGAGATATTTTTGATTTTTGGCATGAGCTGTCCCCCTATACTTCCATTTCTGTGAACGATACACCATATAATTAATTATCGCATTTTTTAATAATAATTTCCAATTATGTTTTTGTGTGTTAAAAATGGTGAAATATATATTTCTTCGCTGTGGGAGGGAATTCCTTTTAGGAAAGGTGTTTTTTTGAGGAGAATTAGTAGTTTAGTTTTACATATACAGAAAAGAGACCAATATTGGCCTCTTTTCTTAGAAGTAGCTTTAAACGAGCCGCTTCCGCTTTTAGATATTATCTAGCTCCAGCGGCTAGAACAGTCGGACATTTCGCGCCCTCCTGTGAGGCAAAAAGCGCCTCTTCGTCAGGAGCTCCAATGACCTTCTGTTCTGAACGAGCCGCTTCTGCTTTTAATATTATCCAGCTCTGGTGGCTAGCTCTTCGTGTCTAAGAACCTTCCGCATAAGAAGGCAAAAAGCGCCTTTTATGCGAAAGAACCTTAGCCAATCAGAGCTGAACGAGCCACCGCCGCTTTTAATTTAAAATACTTGTTCTACTTCAATAACGCCTGGTACTTCTTCAAGTAGTGCGCGTTCGATACCAGCTTTTAGCGTGATTGTAGAACTTGGGCAGCTTCCGCATGCACCCATAAGGCGTAGTTTTACGATACCTTCTTCAATATCTACTAATTCAACGTCACCGCCATCACGAAGTAAGAACGGACGTAATTTATCTAATACTTCTAGTACTTGTTCTTGCATATGTGGGTTTTCCATTTTTATCGACTCCTTTCATCAGTTTTATTATAATCAAGATAGAGGGGAAAATCTATTTTTTCTGTTCTTGTTTTATTGTCGAAATATTTTATCATGTTTACAACGTGTTTTTTCAGTATAGGGGTATGGAATAAGTTTGTAAAATGATGTGCTTATGTAGTAAGACATCTGAATATACTGTTAGAACAAGAAGTGGGGGAGAAGAAATGGTTAATGTTCAAGTGTATGGGACGAAAGTAATTTGTGCGAGCTGCGTTGGAATGCCATCTTCAACAGAAACGTTTGAGTGGTTACAAGCGGCGATTGGTCGTAAATATGAAGGACAAGAAAATAAATTTCAGTTTGAGTATATTGATTTTCAAGAAGAACAAGAAGATGAAGATAAAAAAGCATTCGCAGAGCGAGTAGTGGAGGAAGATTTATTTTATCCAGTCGTTCTTGTGAATGGAGAAATTGTTGGAGAAGGAAATCCTCGTTTGAAGGATGTTTACGAAGAAATCGAGAAATATTTATAAATCAGGAAGCCTTTGCGAATTTGCGAAGGCTTTTTTTATTGGAGGGATAGATGTGGAGAATGGAATAAAACATGCTTTACCAGGAGAAGTGAAACAGTTAATGGAGCAGTACATCGCAGAATTAAAAGAAATTTTTTCGGATGAAAAAATAGTCGGGGTATACATTTACGGATCAATCGCGCTAGGAGCATTTCATATAGAAACGAGCGATGTTGACTTTGTTACGGTAATAAGTGATTACGTGAATGAAGCTGAAAAACAGCAAATTATAGAACTGCATAAAAAACTTAGGAAAAGTACGTTAGGTAAAAGAATGGACGGTATGTATATTCCGCTTGCTGATTTAGGAAAATACAATGATGAAATGGACGAGTATGTATATTGTGCAGAGGGGAAAGCGGATGTTGGTTATTGGGACATTAATGCAGTCACATGGTGGACTTTGAAAAATCAAGGTATTACAGTTACCGGGAAAGAAGTAGAAAATCTCCCGTTTCAAATACAATGGGACGATGTAGTAAATACAATGAAATACAACGTAGAACATTACTGGAGTGAAAAAGCGAAGCGTCCCTATTTATTTTTCATAGAAGAATGGGTAGAATCAGCTGTCGTTACAATGGGACGTATTTTATATACGCTAGAGAATAAAACAATCGTCTCAAAAGATAGAGGATTGCAATATATGTTGGAGCTTTACTCTCATAAGTGGGAGCCTTTATTAAGAGAAGTAGAGCGAATGCGGCATAATCCAGGAGAAAAGCGAAAGCTCTCTAGTTGGAGACGGGCTGATATGACGAAGCGGTACTTGCTGTGTTTGATTGAGGAGTGCAGGGAGAAGTGGTAGGTGAATAGTAAAAGCATCCTTTATACGAAGGGTGCTTTTACTATTTTTAGATAATGAAAAAGAACTTTACAAGGAATGAGAAGTCGAAAGATAATATAAAAAAATATGTACGCGGGGGAAGAGAATGAGTAAATATAAATTTCATATAAGTAAAGAACAGCTATGGAAAGGGTGCATTTTTAATTCGATTGAGAGTGCAATTAGTGTGGCGCATTATCCAGATTTTTCACATGAAAGTTCATGGGATGGCTTTAACGATGGATAGTTTCATGTGAAACATTATGCAATAGACGGTTCTTTTTAATGTTTATAGGATCTATTCTCGTTTGTAGAATGCAATCGAATATTGAGCTGTTTTCTTTTATCCCGCATTAACGGGCAGTAAGGCTTCTACCTCAAAATTCGGCAAATGCGAGGGAGTTAGGTGAGAGACCAACTGCCCGTAAAAGCCCGATTGGTTCAACTAATAATCAGTGGGGAATGGACAAAAGCCTCCACTGATTAAAGTTTCACTTTATGTGTAATTCGCCCGTTATAAGCTGCGGGAGACCGATTGGATGAATTCTGATATTTATATAGAAATCGTCTCCATACTGGCTATTTTGTATATTGATAAGCTTATAAAATCCATTATCAGCTTTGAAAAATGTATGTCTTTTTTTCTTAAATCCAAGTGGTTTTAAAGCAGTGTGTAAATTGATAATGAAATCTTGCACTATTGCGTACTCCTTTAGAGAGAGGTTTACTCTTCATCATAATCGTAAGTAGTTAAGTTTTGTAAGAAGCTTTCAAAGTTAGATGCCAATTCAATGATTTCCTCAAACTCATTATCAATAAATATAACTGGAGGGTTTTCAGCAACATTTCGATAATCTAATGCAATCCACGTATGTCCGTCCCCAGATAAAAGTACGAGATTCTTAGGCATTTCCCACTCCTGAATTAAATAGCGGCTCTCTAAAATACTAGATTCATTTTCATCAAAAGAAATGCCATATAAGCCAGAAACATTAACGTGGTCATCCGCCCAAGAATTTGGCTCTGAAGTAGGGTGAGCATCAAGGCGAAGCGTTCCTCCATTTTGTTCTTTTAGAAGGTTTATGTACGATTCTGGAAGCTTTACGTTCAGTACTTCTTCTGCTTTTTTTATTAGTTCGTCATTAATGGGTGCTAGTTTTAAATAGTCATCTTCTGCCCAAATTGTAGTCTTCATATTGGATCACCTCAAATAATAGTTTTAAGAATCTTATTTCATATATTATAGTTAGTTTAAATGATGAGCGATAGAGAGAGGAATAAAATATAGAGATAGCTGAATATCTTGATCATGTAAATACTAAAGAAGACTTGTTGAAGTTTCTTGTATATCTTCAAAAGGATTTTAAAGAGAATAGAGTTAAATTTTTAAAAGATAGAATGGAGAAAATATTATGATTAACCACAATAAAATTAAACAACTTTTAGCATATGTAGATCGTGCTGAGGATAATGAAATTGAATTAGAGTATGAATTTGAACCGATGACGATAGGATTATTTAAAAGTGAAGAAATAGAAGAAGGACAACTTGGTTATAGCTTTGATGATGAAGGTCAAAGTTTAATCGGGAATGAAGAAGGAGATTGGAAAGATGGATGGATTGTAATTGGGATAGATTCATATCTGGGAGATCCAATCTTTGTAGATAGTAATGATGAGAATTGTCCAGTTTATACAGCTATGCACGGTGAAGGAGATTGGGAGCCGGAATGTATAGCGGAACGTATAGAAGATGTTATTGAGAAAGTGAAAGGAAATGTGGAATAGTTGTGTGGTGATGAAAAAGGGCTCTAATTAGAGCTCTTTTTTTCTTTATTATTTCAAGTTCTTATTTGCTTACTTTCGTTTTTGTTATGTAAAATGAAACTATAAATAAAATAAGCAGGTGAAAAGACACATGTCCAAGAAATTAGTTAATTTACGTATTGATTTTGCGTTTAAACAATTATTTGGTACAAGTGGTAGCGAAGATATTCTTATTACATTTTTGAATGCGATGTTACAGGAATCTTTGGAATCACCAATTGCTTCATTACAACTAGAGGATCCTCATTTACATCGTCAATATGAGGACGATAAATTATCGATTTTAGATGTTTTAGCTACATTAAATACGGGTACAAAGGTTAATGTGGAGATTCAGTTGAATAATAATCATCATATGATAAAACGAAGTTTATACTAGTGGGGAAAATTATATACATCTCAACTGCAAAAAGGGATGGCATATAGTGCACTTTGTAAAACAATTACTGTGAACTTATTGAATTTCAATATGTTTCCTGAGTATGGTGAGTTTCATACAACGGGGGTTCTTTGGAATAGGAAACAGCAAAGAATATTAAGTGATGACATAGAAATTCATGTTGTCGAGATCCCAAAATTAATGAGGCAGTGGAAAGCAGAAAAAATAAATCCTTGGGAAGATGCATTTGTACGCTGGTTGTTATTGTTATCGGCGAATGAAGATGAACAATTGACAGAACTATTGGAGGATATTGCGATGAGCCAAGACCCAATGTTACAAAAAGCGATGAATAAATGGGAAGATATGAGTCAAGATTCCTCTTTCAGGCAAGCATATGACGCCAGAGAAAAAGTACTAATGGATGAGGCTGCGAAATTTGCGCATGCAGAACAGGAAGGACTTAAAAGAGGAATCGAAAAAGGGAAAATACAGTTAATTCGTGGGATGTATGAGAAAGGGATGCCGATTGAAGATATCGCGAAGTTTACTGATTTAAATATAGAGGAAATTAGGGAGTTATTAAGGTAAGTAGTGCTCTTATAATAAGGTTATTGTAAAAAAGGGATCCGCTAAAGGGTTCTTTTTTTATATAAATTAAGAAAATAATTAACATGGTGTATTAAAAGTTTTGTATATAAGCATTCTAATATAATTGATAGTAAAATGGAATATAAAAATAGGAATTGTCGGAATATATTCGATTTCGGTTCATTTTCACTAAATATGGCTATTTTTTATTAGATTCCTTCTTTTTATAGATATACAATAAAGTTAGAAATAAGAGAAGGATGATGTATGTGAAGGACACAGTTTTACAAGAAACAATTTCTCCACAAGAATTACATAAAGTTGTTCAAAAGAATACAGCTTATTATGACTTTAAATGGGGCAAAGTAGAAAATCCAGCGCAAGGGAATACATGGAATTGGGTAGCCTTTTTCTTCCCATCTTTTTGGTTAGCTCATCGTAAAATGTATAAGTTATTTATTATACTTACATTATTGGCGGTACCTAGTATAGTTGTAACTCCTTTTATAGATATTCCAGATGGGATTTATTTAACATTTAGTTTAGTTCTTCAATTAGGAATGATGATATTTACTGGATGGCAAGGAAACCGTTTATATTATAAGCATGCTGTTCGTGTTTTACATAAGGCAGAAGATATGCCTGATCATGAGAAGGCGTATTACTTACAATCCAAGGGTGGCGCTAGTGTTGCTGGTATGATTGGTTTACAAGTTATAGTGGGGATAGTATTTGGTGGAGCTATGTTCGGACTCTCCCTTTTACCAACTGAACCAAATATTAAAAATGTTGTTCGTTCAAGTGATGAAGGATTTACTTTAGAGGTTATGACTGATAATCCAACTTGGAAGTTCGTAAAGAAAGAAAAAGATTATGACGTAGTAGAGTTTACTGGTTATGACTATACAGAGAAGAAAAACTTAAAAATTAAATTTGCTGTTTATTTCAGTGAAGATTACTTTGAATGGCAAGAAGTATATGAAAACAATAAGAAGTTAAGTGACGAAGAATTAGAAGAGTATCAAATTTACATTGAGGAAAATAGTTGGGATTTCTAGAGAGAACTCGTTAATTTTGAAAAGAAGGACCTTATGAAGGTCCTTCTTTTGTTTATTGGGGAAGACATAAAAAACGGCATACTAATTGAAATTTTGTAAAATACAATAAAAAATGAGAATTTGAGGTAGGCTTGTCAATAACGTGAGACTATGGCAGTATAAAGAAATGCTATACAAATTTTATTTATCGAGATGTAAAAATTACATTTAATTTTTACGTATAAATAATGAACGGAGGAAATGAATTTATGGCTACTTTACCAAATTGTCCAAAGTGTAATTCAGAATATACGTACGAGGATGGCGTTCTTTTCGTATGTCCAGAATGTGCACATGAGTGGGGCAAAGAAGCGGAAGCTGAAAGTAATGATGGTACAAAAGTTGTAAAAGATGCGAACGGAAACGTTCTTCAAGATGGCGATGCTGTTACTGTAATTAAAGATTTAAAAGTAAAAGGAACTTCTTCAGTTGTGAAGATTGGTACGAAAGTAAAGAGTATTCGTCTAGTTGAAGGAGATCACGATATTGATTGCAAAATCGACGGTTTCGGAGCTATGAAGTTAAAATCACAGTTCGTTAAGAAGGCGTAAGTAAAAAAGGGAGGCGAATAGCCTCCCTTTTTATTTTTGGGAAGTTTTTGTCGGTAAGTCGATATAATTTCGTTTACCGTGAACGGTGTACCAGTTACTATAGTTCACTCCTAACGTTATGAACGCACTTCAACCTCTTTCAACTGACACCGCTTATTAAAGAATGTTTTATATCCAAGCTGTAAGAAGATAATGACAGCGAAAGCGGTACTCCCTGAAATACCGAGTATGATGGCGATTTGATATTGAATCGCTGTAAATGGTGATACGCCGGATAATATTTGACCAGTCATCATGCCGGGTAGGCTTATAATTCCCATTCCGACCATGGAATTGATTGTTGGTAAAATAGCAGAATCGAAAGCATCTCGAATGAGAGGAGCAGTTGCTTCTTTTGGTGTTGCGCCGAGCATAAGGGCACCTTCAATATGATCTCTTTGAGATTTCATACTGTTTAAAAAGGTGTTTGCCCCGAGGCAAATACCGGTCATAGCATTACCGATTAACATGCCGGCAATAGGAACGATATATTGCGGAGCATACCAAGGGTTGTGTCCGATAATGACAAAGATAAAGAGTAGCAATGGCCCGATTGATCCAGCAACCATAGAAAGAGCGGCTACTCGTTTTAGTTCTTTTGACATCGGAATATTAACTCGTTTATAAATATTGAAAATCGCAAATGTAGTAATAGAAGTAATGAGAGCTATTGTATAAAACGGATTACTATTTTCAAATACGTATGTAAGAACATAGGCAACAAGTACGAGCTGAATGGTCATACGGAATGTTGCGATCGCAATTTGTTTCTCGCGAGGTATTCCTTTTAATTTTACAAGCCCAATTAAAATAAGAATGAAAATATATGCAGCGGCAAGTTGCCAAATTTGGAGTTCAATAACGCCCTTCAACTGAGAGCACTTCCTTTCTAGTTGCACCGTTTGTTTTACTAATTTCAATAATATCGTCTGCGATTTCTTCTGGAAGTTTTTGTGAATGCGTGATGAAGATGACTGTTTTTTTCTTTTCTTTTGCCAGTATAGTGAATTCCTTCATAACGCGGCGTTCTGTATCACTATCTAATGCCGAAGTTGGTTCATCTAATAAATAGACGGGCGGATCCATGAGTATGATGCGAGCAAAAGAAAGCCTTTGTTTTTCACCGCCTGATAAAGAGGAGGCATTATCTTCTAATTGTTTGTCTAAGTTAACAGTGTGTAATGCGTTCTGTAGGATACTATCATTTGGAAATTCCTTTTCGGAAAGGCGAAGTCCCATTAATAGATTGTCTTTAACTGTTCCATCAAAAATAGGTGGAGTTTGTCCAAGCATAACTACGTCCCGGCGTAATTGAATAGGAGGATAGTCAGAAATTGGTTTTCCGTTATATTCAATTGTACCGGATGTTGGAGATTGTAAATCATTTAGCATGCGAAGTAATGTACTCTTTCCACTCCCGCTTTCACCAATAATACAAGTGATTTTTTCTTTTTGAATCTGTAAATAAGGAATGTGAAGTATATCTTTATATGTAATATCTTTTAATATAAACATAAATTGCTCCTTTCTGATTCTAGTTATCCCGCTATTCACCGGGCAGTAAGACCTCCACCTTAAAATTCAGCGAAAGCAAAGAAGTTAGGTGGGGGTCGGGCTGCCCGTAAAAGCCCGATTGGTGAAGGCTAATAATCAGTGGGGGATGAACAAAACCCCCACTGATTAAAGTTTCACTTTATATCGTATCAAAAAAGAGAAGATAAGGCTTATAAAGAGCAACGTTTTTTCTTCGTCTTGTTTTCTATTAATAAGTTAAGTAAACGACCTAATTCTTGGCTGAACGAAATCACTTTATTATGAGTGAATCCATACTTTTCAACAAGATAGATCAATTCTTTCTTCTTCGCTTCTATTCGATCGTTTAGTTTCGTTAAGTTCATAAGTGAAATGTAATGTCTTCTATCAAAGTATTTATCACATAAAAAATAGGACCGAATGAATTCGGTTCTAAAGGAAATAATAAAAACAACTTACAAATAGCAGATACTTTTCATCAATAGTTTTTAATATGAAATTTTACGAATCAATATTGAAAAAAATATTTCTGATAATTTATTTTTATAGAAAAATATTTTTTCAACTGATGAAAAGAGGCTGCCTACATAGTAGACAGCCTTTAAAGTATTAACCGTTATGATATTTGTACATCCAAAGAAGACCGGATTTTAATAATCTCGGTACACGCCCCATTAATGGTTGGTTTGCTAGTAAACCAAATCCGTGTTTTTTGCCGAGGGAACCGAGAACACCTTTTAATTTAATAACAGGTAGTTCATCAGGAAGAGGTTCATTGTTCCAACGTTTTAATAATATTTGGACAATTTGTTCTCCTTGACCTTCAGCAAGCTGTGCCGATGGTGCGTGTGGAAGTGCTGCACAATCTCCGACTACATAAACATGCTCATTATTCGGAATATTGTGATATTTAGTTAAAACAACCCTTCCGCTACCATCTTGTTCAACTGGAAGGTTTCGAACAACTTCATTTGCTTGAATACCAGCTGTCCAGACGATTGCATCGCATTCAAGTGGTTCATCGTGGTTGTACACAATATTTGGCTCCACTTTTGTAATGTTAGAGTTTCGTATAATAGTAACTTTATGCTTTACAAACCATTCTTCTACGTATCTACTTAATTTCTCTGGATATGGGAATAAAATTCTATCTTTTCGATCAAATAAATAGATTTTTAAATCAGAACGGCTCTCGCGAAGTTCACTTGCTACTTCAACGCCACTTAAGCCAGCTCCAACGACAGCTACTGTTGCATTTGGTTCTAGGCTATTTAATTGTTCATATGTCTTACGTGTTTGTTCAATCGATTGTAGGCTATGTGTATATTCCTTCGCCCCAGGAACGTTATGATATTTATCTTCACAGCCAAGTCCGATAATTAAATCATCATATTGGATTGTTTCACCGCCATCGAGATGAACGGCTTTTGTTTCAAGATCAATATTTGTGATTGTGCCGTATTGAATATTAAGACGTGGGTGCTCTGGAAACGGTATGCGAATATGTGTTTCTGAAATTGTACCTGCCACTAATGCATAATATTCAGTTTTGAAGCAATGATATGGTACTTTGTCGATTAATGTCACTTGTACATCATCTGGAAGTTGGTTGCTCGGAAGTAGCCGCTGCAGAATTCTCATTCCACCGTAGCCCCCACCCAGTATTACGAGGTGTTTCATGATGGATTACCCCTTTTCTGTTGAAATATCCCCTAATCATAAAAATTTATATTAATAAAATATTTTGACTTTACTCAATCAAATTATATCGAATTTGTGAACAAATAACAATGCATGAATGAATACTCTGTTGTACAATAAGAAGAAAAGTAAAGTAAACTGTTTTCATTTTTAAGTTACTATTTCATTATGAGTAGTATGTTATATAAAAAAAGAGAATCTACTGTGAAGTAACTAAATAGTTTAGAATGTGTAACGAAAACAACAAGAAACAGCTTAGTTTTCTTCTTATAGATAAAGTGAAACTTTAATCAGTGGGGGTTTTGTCCATCCTCCACTGATTATTAGCCTTCACCAATCGGGCATTAACGGGCAGT
>NZ_BOQD01000045.1 GCF_018332515.1 Bacillus hominis
CCCTCTTTCTTTATTATATATTACGCCTTATGACACTCTGGACAAACGCCATAAATTTCTAAGCGATGACTATTAATAACGAAGCCTGTCGTTTTCGCAGCTTCCTCTTCAAGCAGTTCCAAGCCTCCATAAGGAAAATCAACAATTTTACCACATTTTTCGCAAATCACATGATAATGTTGACTTGTAACATAATCAAATCTACTTGAAGCGTCTCCATAAGTTAATTCCTTTACAAGCCCAACTTCTTTAAACACACGTAAGTTGTTATAGACAGTTGCAACACTCATATTTGGAAACTTGCCTTCTAATGCTTTATAAATGTCATCCGCTGTTGGGTGCGTCATAGATTCCACAAGGTACTCTAAAATAGCATGACGCTGTGGAGTAATGCGTACACCCGTATTTTTCAGCATTTCTAGCGCTTCTTTTAATTCTTCTTTGACCACCGTCATGCACCCCGATTCTATACGGATTATTATTTTATAATTCTTATAAAGAGTGTACTCTTTTTCTTATAAATCGTCAATATTTCTACTATAAGTATGTGGTTTATTTTTGTATATAGCCTTATTCTTATGTATCTTCCCCCATTTCCTATACATTTACATAGAAAAAAGTGCGACATAATCGCACTTGGAATACTATCATCTGAGGAGGTATGCCCTACACTTTCACTTTATGTATCGCAAGAAAATATGTATAGACGCATGCCTTACATATGTATTTTTTCTCCTCATTAATATGGATGTATTTTATCCCGCTATTTGCGGGCTAATAATCAGTGGAGATAGACACCTCCTGATTAAAATTTCACTTTATATAAGAAAGAACGTCCTCAATATGTCCTTTCACTTTCACTTTACGCCATTCTTTTACAAGTTCACCATCTTTATTGATAAGGAATGTAGAACGCTCGATTCCCATGTACTCTTTCCCAAAGTTCTTTTTTAACTTCCAAACATCGTACAATTCTGCTACTTTATGATCTTCATCTACTAAAAGTACAAATGGAAGCTCATGCTTCTCGATGAATTTCATATGTCTGTTCACAGAATCAGGACTTACACCAAGGATGATCGTGTCCTTCTCTTGAAATAATCCGTATGCATCACGAAAATCACATGCTTCAGTTGTACATCCTGGAGTCATATCTTTCGGGTAAAAATATAGAACTACATTTTTACCTCGGAAGTCAGCTAAGCGAATTTGTTCTCCGGTACTTCCCTCTAATGTGAATTCCGGTGCTATTTCTCCTACTGTGATCATTGTTATCACTCCTTTTCTTTTCTATTACTATAACAAATGCTACCTTATTTTTCATTGTCCATTACAGTCCTTACCACAAAGGCAAACGGTAATGTATATCCAATTAGCGCTTCTCCAATTGCAATCCATCTTCCGATTCCAATCGGAGCTATATCACCATATCCAACGGACAATAAAGTAACCGCGCTAAAATATAAACATATTTCAACAAGTTGAAAGGAATGAGCACTTAGCCTATCCCCATCTTCTTTCAAAACTGCAAAACCCATTTCCTCTAGCACAACATAACTTAATCCAAACGCAATCAGTACCGTTGTATAAATTAAAAACAACGTAGCTAAATTGTACAGCGAAAAGAAACGATTGGAATTTGAATATGAACTCCATAATAATTGGACACTTCTCAAAATAGCAATTGCTGCAATTAATAGAATAAATCCCCATAACATGTCCTCCACCTCATTTTATATGTATGAGGACTATAGCTGATTTATCCCTTAGAAACGAACATGCTTCTATAATTAATTTCCTGCGCCACGATATCGTTTAACCCCTTGATTCCATAGGGTAATTGCAATAGTAAAACAGATAACACCAACAATTGGCGTTGCGAAAGCATAGCTATTCCACTCTGTTTTTCTTAAAAAGTATGCTGCTGGATATACCCCAACAAATGCAAACGGTAAAACAAACGTTAAAACAAAGCGAATAACACGGTTATAAATATCAACAGGGTAGCGTCCATAATTCCCTATGTTATACATAAGCGGCATAATGGAACTTTTCGCATCCGACCAAAAGCCAAGACTTGCAAGCGTAATAAATATCCCGCCATATACCAGTGCCCCTCCCGCTACCATGAATAGGAATAAGAAGAAATCATACCAGTAAAAAGATAATTGCAGCTCCATTGCTGCATAACCCATCACAATAATCCCCGTAATAGCTCCAATTAAAGATTCAAGTTCCATTCTTTCTAATATAATTTGAAATAAACTATGAATCGGTCTCGTTAATATACGGTCCATTTCCCCTTTAATAATGTAACGATCATTAAAGTCCCATATATTAAAGAAAGCTGAAAAAATGGCAAACGGTACTAAAAAGAAACCATAAATAAAGATCACTTCTTCTCGGCTCCACCCTTTTAGTGCTTGGGTATGCCCAAACACAACGAGAATGAAGATTAAATTAACAGCTTGTAGTGATAAATCTGAAAGTAATCCGACGATAAAATCGCCACGATACTCCAATTTTGTTTTTATATATTGACTTGCATATTGCAAAAATAATTTTATATATATCATCTCGTCATCCCCCTTGTACGATTAGACGTTTTCTCGCCGTTTTCCACATCAGTACAATTGGAATAATAAGTATAATTGCCCAAATCACTTGAAATAATAAAGCTTCATATAACTTACTTCCTTGTATACCTTCAGAGAAAATCATACTCGGAATATAACTAATTGCTTGAAACGGTAAAAACACCATTGCTTTTTGGGCCCATAACGGATAAAAACTAATCGGTAATAATAAACCAGAAAATAAATCGATAACAACACGTTTCGCATACATAATTCCACTATTATTAAATAAGAAGAATGTAAGCATTCCTGTCATTAAATTTATTTGTGTATTAATGATAAAACTAAATATTAAAGATAAGAAGAAATATAGCCACGTTTGAAAATTCGTTGTAATTTGTAATGAAAATAATAACGTAACAATAACCATACCCGGAATTGAAAAGAAAGCAAAACGAAATATCCCTTCTCCAAGCCCTTGCATAACTTTCATACCTAAATAGTTGTACGGACGAATTAGCTCTACCGCCACACGTCCTTCTTGAATTTCCATCGCAATTTCTCTATCTATATTATTGAAATAAAAAGCGCGTGCCATCCATGCGATCGCAATATACGTAGTCATTTGTGAAATAGATAAACTTTCAATATTCTCTTTCCCACTATAAATTGCTTGCCATAAAAAATAATACGCACCAATGTTAATCGTATAAATTAAAATCCCGCTGTAATAATTTGTACGATAAGCAAGCATCATTAAAAAGCGAATCCGAATCATCTCAATATACTTACCCATGCATAATACCTTCTTCATAAATGTTACGAATAATTTCCTCTGTAGACACTTCGTTAATTTTCAAATCTTTAATTTGAAAGGCTTGTACTACTTTAGAAATCAGCATAGAAATGATAACTTCTTCATTCGGTATTTTTGCAACCCATGCGTTTTCTTCTTTCGCTTTTGACCAAACGACATGACTATCTGGCATAACCATTGATAACTCCTGGTATGAAACTGGAGCAACAAACTGAAAATGTATTTCCTTTTCTGCTCCCCACTGTGTGCGAAGGTTATTTAAAGAACCGTCATACATAATATTTCCTTCATCAAGCATGATAACGCGTTCACATAAAGCTTCAATATCAGTAATATCATGTGTCGTTAATAAAATTGTTGTTTTATAACGTTCATTCATCTCTTTTAAGAATTCTCTTATTTTCAATTTCACAAGAACGTCCAGCCCAATTGTTGGCTCATCTAAAAATAATAACGGCGGATTATGAATTAATGCTGCTGCTAATTCACAACGCATCCTTTGACCAAGAGATAACTTTCGTACCGGTTTATCTAATAAAGGACCGATATCTAACGTTTCAATCACATGCTCCATATGCTCCTTATACTGAGCGTCTGATACACCGTACACTTTTTTGAGTAATCGAAACGATTCTTGTACAGCGATATCCCACCAAAGCTGCGAACGCTGGCCAAACACAACACCAATTGTTCTTACAAATTCTTCTCTCTGTTTGTGTGGATTCATTCCATTCACTGTAATTTGTCCTGATGTCGGAGTCAAAATCCCTGTAAGCATTTTAATCGTCGTTGATTTACCAGCACCATTCTCACCAATATAACCAACCATTTCACCTTGCTTTACAGTAAAAGAAACATCATTTACTGCTGGTACTATTTTATAATTACGATTTAATAAATCGCGAAACGCACCCTTTAAGCCCGGACGACTTGAATAGGCTGTAAACTCTTTACGTAACCCTTGTACCTCAATTACCGATTTCATAATCGGACCCCCTTCCTAAATGTCACAACGAATAGTTTACCCAACTGCTCCTTCTATCACAAACAATACGTCTTTTCAAAAAACATGTTAGAATAATACATAGATTTTTGTAAGGAGATGAATTGTAGTGAATTTCACGAAATCAGAAGCGTTACATAAAGAAGCTTTAGAACATATCGTTGGTGGTGTTAATAGTCCTTCTCGCTCTTTTAAAGCAGTTGGAGGCGGTTCCCCTGTTGCAATGGAACGCGGGAAAGGTGCTTATTTCTGGGATGTAGATGGAAATAAATATATCGACTATTTAGCAGCGTATGGCCCTATTATTACTGGACATGCTCACCCACACGTAACAGAAGCAATTAAAACAGCGGCTGAAAACGGTGTACTATACGGTACTCCAACAGCATTAGAAGTAAAATTCGCAAAAATGTTAAAAGAAGCAATGCCTGCTTTAGATAAAGTCCGCTTCGTTAACTCTGGTACAGAATCCGTTATGACAACCATTCGTGTCGCTCGCGCTTACACGGGCCGCACAAAAATTATGAAATTCGCCGGTTGTTACCACGGTCATTCCGATTTAGTACTTGTAGCAGCTGGCTCTGGTCCTTCTACTCTTGGAATTCCTGATTCAGCTGGTGTGCCACAAAGTATTGCCCAAGAAGTTATTACTATTCCATTTAATAATGTAGAAACTTTAAAAGAAGCGTTAGATAAATGGGGCCATGAAGTAGCAGCTATCCTTGTAGAACCGATCGTTGGAAACTTCGGTATTGTAGAGCCAAAACCTGGCTTCCTCGAAAAAGTAAATGAACTTGTTCACGAAGCTGGCGCACTAGTAATTTATGATGAAGTTATTACTGCTTTCCGCTTTATGTACGGTGGTGCTCAAGACTTACTTGGCGTAACACCAGATTTAACAGCACTTGGTAAAGTTATCGGCGGCGGACTTCCAATTGGTGCTTACGGTGGTAAGAAAGAAATTATGGAACAAGTTGCTCCGCTCGGCCCTGCATACCAAGCTGGTACAATGGCTGGGAACCCTGCGTCTATGGCATCAGGTATTGCCTGCCTAGAAGTACTTCAACAAGAAGGCGTATACGAGAAATTAGATGCACTTGGCGCAATGCTTGAAAAAGGAATTTTAGAACAAGCTACAAAACATAACATCGACATTACAGTAAACCGTCTAAAAGGTGCATTAACTGTATACTTCACGACAAATACAATTGAAGATTACGATGCAGCCCAAAATACAGATGGTGAAATGTTCGGGAGATTCTTCAAGCTGATGCTTCAAGAAGGTATTAATTTAGCACCTTCTAAATATGAAGCATGGTTCTTAACGACAGAACATACAAAAGAAGATATTGAATATACAATTGAAGCTGTTGGCAGAGCATTTGCTGCTTTAGCAGACAATAAATAACCCCTGTAATTAAAAGGAAAAAAGAAAGCAACCTTTCTTTTTTCCTTTTTTCTATTTCATAAATCCCTTATTAATAGTATAATTATTCATAATTATCTGTTTTATATTCTTTTATATCCTTACTATCCCTGTATACAAGGCAGTTCACGCCTTAAATAGTAAGATTATTCAAAATTCATTTTCCAGAGGGGGGATTGACGGATGCTCAATAAAAAAAATAAATGGACACCGTCTTTATTTCGGAATTATAAAAATGCAGAACATGATGCGTGTGGAATCGTTTCCGTTATGGAAAAACGAAGAATTCCTACCAAAGAAAACATCGATCTTTGTATACAATCACTAGTCAAAATGAATCATAGAGCTGGTTTCATTAATGGCGAAGGAGATGGTATCGGAATTCATATCGACATGCCAAAAGCACTTTGGAATGAAAAACTGAAAAGTAGCGGATATAATCCAACGATTGTGGATCATCCCCACTTTATCGTTGGACATTTTTTTCTAAACAAAAAAGAAAACATTGCTGAGTTAAAAGATTACATTCGTACGCAACTAAACAATGAAAACTTTACAATTGTTCTCGAAAATGATGATGTAATAAACTCAGATGCACTCGGTCCTCTTGGTAAACAAGAAGAACCTTTATTTTGGCAAATTGCCCTTATCGCCGAAAGTGAAGTTAAAAATATGGAACAAACATTATTTTCTGTAACAATAAAAATCGAAGAAAATGAAGCAATTCATGTTGCCTCATTAAGTCATGAACATGTCGTATATAAAGTTCTCGGCGCTGGTGATACACTCGTTGCTTATTACAATGATTTACAACACCCACTTATCGCTTCAACTATGACACTAGGACATAATCGCTATTCTACTAATACGTTATCTAATTTTTTTCGTGTACAACCATTTAGTATTCTCGGACATAATGGTGAAATTAACACGATTGCAAAATTACGCGATCAAGCTGAAATGATTAATGTACCACTTACTGCCGGAGGCAGCGATTCCCAAGATTTAAACCGCACCTTAGAAACCCTTCTCGTTCAGTATAACTACAGTTTATTTGAAGCAATGGATATATTATTTCCACCAATTATTAATGAAATTAAACTTTATGAAACACATTTACAAGATTTATATACGTATATACGTGAAGCATGGGGTCATTTTGCACAAGGGCCAGCTGGCATCATTTCCCGTTTTAAAGATGAAGCTGTTTTCAGCGTTGATTCCCTTGGACTACGACCAGTATGGAAAGTAGAGACAGAGAGCTCTTATATTTTCTCTTCTGAACCTGGAGTTGTATCACCAACTGAATATGTAGCAGAACCAAAACCACTCGCTCCTGGAGAAAAAGTTGGATTAAAATGGAATGAACAAGATGAACTCGTTCTCTATGAATACAATAATTATCAAATTGAAGTATACAACCGTTTTAAGAAACGAATCGATGTTACCAACTATCATGTAAACTTATCTATCCCTAAAACGAAAGAAACCCAGGGATTATGTGATTCTGTTCAAGTTGAAACGAAGCAATACGTCGCTTTCGGCTGGGATCGAGAACATATTCAACTCCTTGAACAGATGGCGACAAAAGGCGTCGAACCAATTCGGTCACTTGGGCATGACTCACCACTTGCCGCACTTGATACAGATAGACGAAATATTGCTGATTTCATTAAGGAAAGTGTAGCCGTTGTTACCAATCCAGCAATCGATCGTGATAGAGAAGTCGAACACTTCTCCACACGTACTGTACTCGGAGAGCGTCCGAGTTTATTAGATAACTCTAAACAACCATTTGTAATCGAGATGCTTTCACCCATTATTTTAGAAGGAAATTTAGCTCAATCTATCGCGGCAGACTTACACACGATTACGTACGAACAACTTATACAGCTATTCATTACTCATAGCTCTGTATCTACAATTCCTGTTACATTTAGTCCATCAGAAACTTTACAAAGCGCATTAAATCGAATTAGTTCCGAAGCGATAGCAGCCGTTAAAAATGGGGCTTCCCTATTATTATTAGATGACGCTAACTCTCATCAAAATGAACTATTATGGATTGATCCACATTTAGTTACTGCCAAAGTACATCAAGCATTAACTGAAAATAAATTACGCCGGAAATGCTCTCTCGTTATACGTTCTGGTGCCCTTCGCTCCTTACACGATATCGTCACGCTATACGGATTAGGGGCAGACGGTATTAATCCATATTTATTGTTCGCAACTGTAAATGATGGAACAAAAGCACCAATTACTAATTTGTATACCGCACTTAATAAAGGACTAGAGAAAGTAATTTCAACGATTGGAATTCATGAATTACGCGGGTATGGTCGCCTCTTCTCCTCTATTGGATTACATGAGGAAATCGCAAATATATTACAAATTACAAACTTCTTCGGTTCAAATGGTTTAGCTTTTTCACTTGAATCACTTACTGAAGATGCAAAAATTCGTGCGATTGATTATAACAATCCAAAAGTTAGAATGAGAAAATCATTTCATATATTCCCGCGGATTTGGAAAGCAATTGGTGATGTCGCAAAAGGAAACTCTTATGATGATTACCGCGAAAAGTTAAGTGAGTTAGAAAACAATAATCCGATTGCAATTAGACACCTTGTTCAAACAAAACAAACGAAGCACGTCGTTCCTACTGAAGAAGTTTCTATTAACATTCAAAATCACGATCTACCGTTTATTATTAGTTCCATGTCATTCGGTTCCCAAAATGAAATCGCCTTTCGTGCATATGCAGAAGCTGCGGATCAACTAAATATGATTAGTTTGAACGGTGAAGGCGGCGAAATTAAAGATATGATTGGTAAATACCCACATACACGCGGGCAACAAGTTGCATCTGGCCGATTTGGAGTAAACGCGGAACTACTAAATTCATCAAACTTAATTGAAATAAAAATCGGTCAAGGCGCAAAACCTGGTGAAGGCGGACATTTACCAGGTTCCAAAGTAACCGCAAAAATTGCTGAAGCACGAAACGCTACAATTGGATCGGATTTAATTTCACCTTCTAACAACCATGATATTTATTCAATTGAGGATTTAGCTCAAATGATTACAGAAATTAAAACGGCTAATCAACTTGCAAAAGTAGCTGTAAAAGTTCCTGTCGTTCCTAACATCGGAACAATTGCTGTTGGTATCGCAAAAGCTGGTGCTGATTTTATTAACATTAGCGGATTTGATGGTGGAACAGGCGCTGCACGTATTCACGCATTGCAACATGTAGGTCTTCCTGTAGAAATCGGTGTTAAAGCTGCTCACAATGCGTTACTAGAAGCAGGTATGAGACATAAAGTAGAAGTTTGGGCAGATGGTGGTATTCGAAGTGTAAATGACGCCTTAAAAATCATGCTTCTTGGAGCAAACCGAATTGGATTTGGTACATTATCAATGATTGCAATCGGCTGTACAACTTGCCGTGGTTGCCATCTAGATACTTGTCATGTTGGAATTGCAACACAAATTGAATCTGAAGCTCAAGCGAAAGAACATGGATTACGCCGCTTTGTCCCTCGCGAATTAGAAAGTGCAGTTGCGGGGCTCTTAAACCTATTCACTACTTTCGGTATAGAACTGAAACAGTTAACAGGGCAGCTCGGTTATACAAATTTACAAGAAATTGTCGGGCGTTCCGATTTATTAGAACAAGTTCGAGGCCAAGATTTGTTAGAATTATGTAATTTACTGCAAACGATAGAAAATTCAACTGTTACAACAACAGTATCTGTACAAGAAAAACAATTTGAAACAGCTCATTCTCCTCACTCAAAAGAATTAGTAGGAGTTGGTGTAGAACAACGAGTTATGGGCGGTTTAGAATCTTGTTATCGCGTTCGTAGTAAATTATACGAAGACACAAAGCTTGAACCACTTACATTAAAGTATACAAATGGCTCTGTTCCTGGAAACGGATTAGGCGCTTACAATAGCGAAAACTTATTTATACATGTAAATGGCGGTGCACAAGATGGTATCGGCAAAACTTCCTTTGGCGGTGGTATTTATATAACGAAAGCAAAAGGAAAAGATGGAGGCTATTATAACGGTTCTGTAGGAAAAGGATTTGGATACGGTGCGCAAAAAGGAGCACTATACGTGCAAGGTAACGCCGACGCTCGCGCTGGCATTCGCCTTTCTGGAGCAGATATGATAATTGGAGGCAGAATTACAAAACCACTCCGCGAAAAAGAACAAGGAAATATCGGAGTATATTCTAATATAAAAGGATTTGCTTTTGAATATATGACAAATGGTCGCGCTCTTGTTTTAGGAGATCCTGGTCCATGGATTTGTGCCGGCATGACTGGTGGTGTTGTTTATTTACGTCATGATTCAAACTTAGGTTTAACAGAACAGGCCTTAAAACGAAGAATCGCAAAAGGGGCAAATGTTACATTACAACCAATTAGTACAAATGGCAGGCAAGATGTGACTGAATTATTACTAGACTATATTCGTGTATTAAATGAGCATGAGCAATACGAGGAAGTCGCTTTGTTAACACCGTTACTCGATGATATTCAGCATCAGTTTTTTGAAATTATTCCGAAAAAAGAGCAGGCTGATCCGTCTATCTCAACAGAGTGATATGCCTAATTTTCATTTTTAAGAAAAAATTGACGAAGTACACTTCTCATAGTAATCTATAGTAACAATTTGAAACCTGCTGAAATTCAGCAGGTTTTTTCACTAAAAATTGATGTTTAAAAAGAATTAGGAAAAAGTATAAATGAATCTTAATTTCTTTTGAATGTCACTAAAATATCACTTGCTAACATATTGTAATGAATGTATAGTATCATGTTGTACATTCATTATGACAAGAGAAAGGATATTAATAAGGGTATGAAACTTGGTGCTCGCATTTTAAAAACGGGTATTGCCATTACATTAGCTTTATTTGCTTGTATTTTACTTCAATTACCGAGTCCAGTATTTGCCGGAATCTCAGCTATATTCGCTGTTCAACCGTCTGTATACCGCTCGTATTTAACTGCTCTTGAGCAAATTCAAGCAAACGTAATTGGTGCCGTATTCGCTATCGTATTTGCTACTGCTTTTGGACATAATCCTTTTATTATTGGATTAACATGTATATTAGTAATTGCTCTTACACTACAATTACGTTTAGAAAACACAATATCAATCGCTTTAGTAACAGTTATCGCCATTATGGAGTATCAAGGCGAAGACTTCTTTAGTTTTGCCTTACTTCGATTTGCGACAATTATGACCGGAATTATTGCGGCTTCACTTGTAAATTTAGTATTTATGCCGCCAAAATATGAAACAAAACTTTACCATCGCATCGTTGATAATACAGAGGAAATTGTGAAATGGATTCGTATGAACAGCAGGCAAGCTTCTGATTTTACAACGTTAAAAACTGATATTGATCGTATGAAAGAAAAAATGATTAAACTAAACCATTACTATTTGCTGTATAAAGAAGAAAGAAGCTACACGAAAAAAATACAATTCGCAAAAATTCGTAAGCTCGTTTTATTCAGACAAATGCTAGCGACAACAAGCCGTGCTTTAAGTACGTTAAAATCATTACATCGTACTGAAAATGAGCTGCGCTATATGCCAGAAGAATTTCAGGAATCTATCCAAAACGAACTTGACTCATTAACGCATTATCATGAACAAGTTTTATTAAAATTTATTGGTAAAGCAAAGAAACAACAATCCGTTGAAATGCTTGATGAAGTTGAAACAGGTAAACAAGAATTAATTGATATCTTTATGGATTATCAAAACAAAGATGATGAGGAAGCATATAAAACATGGCTGCATCTCTTCCCTCTTATTTCTGCAATTATTAACTATAGTGAAGAAGTAGAGCATTTAGATTTACTTGTGGATAGCTTCTACACATACCATAAACCAGAAACAGAACTCAAAATCGACGATAAAAAAGAAGACGAATAAAAAACAGCTCCTTTTACGCTAAAGGAGCTGTTTCTGTTATATGCTGAAGCTGATATAAATTGTAATAAAATCCTCTTTTTTTCATTAACTCTTCATGAGAACCCTTTTCTTTTATTTCACCATCTTCAACGTAAATAATTGTATCAACATGCGTAATCGTCGCTAATCGATGCGCAATAATAATTGTTGTTCGATCTGCAGCTAACATTTGCAGTGCCTCTTGAATATATCGTTCATTCTCTAAATCTAGAGCTGAAGTTGCTTCATCTAATATAAGTAACGATGGATTCTTTAGAAAAACTCGTGCGATTGCTACACGCTGTCTTTGTCCACCAGATAATTTCACACCACGTTCCCCAACGACAGTATCATAACCATCTGGCAACTCTGTAATAAAATCATGAATTTGCGCAGCTCGGGCAGCCGAAACCACTGCCTCCTTTGTAGCTTTCGGATTTCCGTATAAAATGTTAGCACCGATTGTATCACTAAATAATAAATTATCTTGTAGTACAATTCCAATATTACTACGCAAATTTCTCATATCATACTTTCTTACATCTATCCCATCTACATAAACTGCGCCTTCAGAAACATCATAGAAGCGCGGAATTAAACTAGCAAGAGACGACTTTCCTCCACCACTCGCTCCTACAAGCGCCACCTTCTCTCCCGGGCGCATAGTTAATGACAGATTATGCAATATTTCTTTTTCATCCGCATTATAACGAAAAGAAACATTATCAAATATAACTTCGCCATTTAACTTTTTAGTTTGTACCGCATTTGGCACATTAACAATATCGTATTTTTCATCTAATAATTCAAACACTCGATCCATCGAAGCGAAAGACTGCGTTAATGTTGTAGATGAATTAACGAGGCGACGAAGTGGACTATATAGACTATCCATATATCCAACAAAGGCAACCATAGTCCCGAGTGTTAACGAGCCTTGAATTACTTCATATGCTGCAAAACCAATAACAAGTAACGGTCCTAAATCCGTTAACGTATTCACTGTCGAAAACGTTCTCGCCGTCCAATTCGTATGAGTTAGTGCTTTCGTTAAAAACTCATTATTTCTCTTTTCAAACTGCCCTCTTTCATACTCTTCTAATGCAAAACTACGTGTCACTTGCATTCCTTGAATACGTTCATGTAAATACCCTTGCATTGTTGCTAACGCCTGTGAGCGCTCTTTCGTCAATTTTCGAAGACGCCCGAAAAAATATTTCACTGCAACTACATAAATCGGTAAGATTAATAAAGCAACAAAGGTTAATTTTATATTCATAGAAAACATCACAATAATGGCAATAACAATTGTCGCAGTATCTAACCAAACATTCATGAGACCAGTAATTACAAAGTCCTTCGTTTGTTCTACATCATGAATTACACGTGAAATAATCTCTCCTGTTTTTGTATTCGAATAATAACGTAAGCTCAATTTTTGCAAGTGACCAAAAATATGTTTTCTTAAATCGTATAGTATTGTATTTGCAATACGCTGCGCGAAATATTGACGATAATATTCTACCGGTGGCCTTAATACTGCAAAAATAAAAAAAGCAATCCCAATTGCGGTTATTAATTGGGACGTTTTTTCTTGAAGCGAGCCCACGCCCTGAATAACATCATCAATAATATACTTTAATAACCACGGCATAATAAGCGGGATACCGAACTTAACAAGACCAATAATAATCGTAATAGCAATGAGCCATCGATATGGTTTAACAAATTGTAAATATCTTTTTATACCCTGCACGTAATCCCCCCTCTAATAGGACAAACCTGCCGGGAAGTCCCCTGCAGGTTTGTTTTAATTTCTGTACATTAAATATCTCTCGTACCACATATCTACGAAATCAGGTGCAAATGGACCTTTTCTTTGATGAATCCACTGTGTTAAATGCGCTACATTTCGTTTTAAAATTGTATCAATAACAGGTGGATATTGCATGATTTGACTATGCTTTTCATACTCATCTTCATCTAAAAGTGTATATGTCATATCTGGATACACTTTAATATCTAAATCGTAATCAATATACTTTAATGCCTCAGAATCATATGCAAAAGGAGAGCTTAAATTACAATAATAATATACTCCCTCTTCCCTTAGCATTCCAATCACATTAAACCAATAGTTTGCATGAAAATAACAAATTGCTGGTTCACGAGTAATCCATGTTCGGCCATCTGATTCTGTAACTACTGTACGATCATTCGCTCCGATCACAAGACTCTGTGTCCCTTTTAAAATTGTTGTTTCTTCCCACATTCTATGAATGGAGCCATTATGTTTATAACTATGTATTTGCACCTTTTCTCCTTCTTTGGGAAATCCCATATATGCTCCCTTCTTTCAACTGCAAATGCCCTTCTTAAGTTGTCTTAACTACCCCTTGAACTGCATTCACTTTTTTTCTATTATAACTTTTTTGTCAAAATTTTAAAACTAAAGCGATAGGACACTTGTTTCCATGAGGAATATAATGAAGTTTGTATCATTGAATACCACATCACCAACCCTTTTAATAAAGGTAAATTTCCTATGAATTAGCAATACGTATTTCAGAAGATTAAACGAAGATATAACAAAAAGAAAAGTCCCTCTCATCTCTGTTTAAGAAAGGACTTTCCCTCTAAAATCAACAACATATCTCACCTTTAATTTTAAATTATTTTTTCGGTTTCAAAAGATTGAATCACATTACTCGTTTGCTGCTCAAATTTTTCATGCAAAAGTTTTAATGCTATTTCTGTTCTGTATATTTCTTGACGGATAAAATGCAATTCTTTTTTATCGTACGTATCCCTTCCACTCATTTCAATTTGCTGATACTTCTCTAAATGTGATTGTAACTTTAAAAGCTCATCCATTGTTTCCAACTGCTCTCCTACCAACTTATCAAAATCGTTCATCACTTACCCCCTTTTGATTCATTCGCCAGTTATAATTCCTATTACATATTTCTAATCGTGAACTTCTTTCTCCTTTGACTACATTTGTTGACTTATTAGAAGTTATGTCGTTCCTTTTATTTTCATTACAGTGACACACACAAAGAAAACACTTCTCTCGAACGGAGAAGTGTTTTTCCTTCATTACTGATTTGAGCTAGAAGATTGTGATTGTTTTGCAGCTGATTGTGCATTTTGTTTTTTCACTGCATGCACATCTGTTTCAGTTGCAAACTCTGTGCCATAACTAGCATTTGCACTTTGAGCACTAGAAGCTTGTGCTTTCTGTGCCTCTGATTGTGCGTTTGCTTGTTTTACTGCTTGTACATTCGTTTCAGTTGCAAACTCTGTACCATAGCTAGCATTTGTACTTTGAATGCTAGCACCAGAAGTTGCCTTATTATAACCTTGTTGTTTTTTACTCATCTTTCTCACCTCCACAATCAATAATGTAACCAATTCACCTAATAGTTATCCGTAATTTTCTTTTAAAAAATTCCGCATATATCTCTTATTACTCATTCAAACTACAGATGATGGAGGTGGAAATATGTACAATGGCCGTGATATGACTGCACTAACGATGATTTCAAAAAGTGAATGGAAAGAAGATGAATTAGCTCACTTTCATCATTCATTCCAGCAAATCATGCCTTATCTAAATGTAGAGGGACAAACGATATATAAAGAAATTGTGAAAGAAATTGAGTCACGGGGCGGATTATAAAAGCATGCATTTTCAGCCTCAAAATACAAATTTTCTCCAATAAAAAACGTGTTCTAAAATTCTAGAACACGTTTTTTATCATTTATCCCGCTATTCGCCGGGCAGTAAGACCCCCACCTCAAAATGCAGCGAAAGCAAAGAAGTTAGGTAGAGGTCGGGCTGCCCGTAAAAGCTCGATTGGTGAAGACTAATAATTAGTGGGGGATGAAGAAAACCCCACTGATTAAAGTTTCACTTTATTGCATTGTAATTTTCTCAACACACTTTTCGTAAATTGTACGGTGTGATTTCGAGAAAGGTAACTGTTCAAACGCTTTTTTCGATACAAATTTCAATGTATCTGTTTCGACAATATTACCTGTTACTTTTCCGTAAAATATGAATATATCCCAAGTACGATGTGTAAAAGTATGCTGTACATTCATCGCGTATTCATCAATTGAAACAGAGAGATCAAAGCTCTCCTTCATATAATCCGTAAGTTGTTGTTTCTGATTACGAATACCTTCACCGAGTTCAATATTCGGGAACTCCCACATATTAGCCAGTAATCCCGTACTTGGGCGTTTATTAATTACGTAACGGCCATCTTCAGTTTGAAGTACTCCTGCAACGAGCGGTACCATTGTAGGTGCTTTCGCTTTACTCTTCACTGGTAGTTCTTTTTGGACACCCTCAGCATAGCCTCTGCAATGTTCACGTACAGGACAAAGTAAACAAGATGGATTTTTCGGAATACAAATTAATGCCCCTAATTCCATCAAACCTTGGTTAAAATAAGATGGATTTTCTTTCGAAATAATTTCACGCACAATCTCTTCAAAAACTTTTCTCGTCTTCGGTTTTGCAATATCATCCCACACTGATAAAATACGAGATAATACGCGCATAACATTTCCATCAACCGCTGGCTCTGGTATGCCATATGCAATGCTTAAAATGGCACCTTTTGTATATGGTCCCACTCCTTTTAATTTTTCAATTTTCTTTACATCGTTCGGTACTGTCCCGCCGTATACTTCTTTTACCTCTTTTACTGCAGCATGTAAATTTCGTGCTCTAGAATAATAACCTAAGCCTTCCCATGCTTTTAATACTTCTTCATCATCAGCAGTTGCTAGCGCTTCAAGCGTAGGAAACTTCCCCATAAAATTTGCGTAATATGGTTTTACAGCCTCTACCCTTGTTTGCTGTAACATAATTTCCGAAACCCAAACACGGTATGGATCTTTATTTTTTCGCCACGGTAAATCACGTTGTTCTTTTTCAAACCAACCAATTAAATCATTTTGAAACTGTTCTATGTTAAATTCATTTAATATTTCAAGTGTCAAACTTGATCCCCCTCATTTTTTTTGCATATACGTACTATTATAAAGATTTTAGGAAAAAATTTAAGTAAGATGACATAGGAAATAGAAGGCAAAGGACTTGAGGTATCGAATAAAAAGAGTTACATTAATAAAAAACGGAGGTGGATTTCTATGGACACAGCCACTCACCTTGTTATGGGCGTTACTCTAGGAAGTTTGGCAACATTAGATCCAGCTATAGCACAAAGTGATATTGGGCCACAAGCAGTGATGCTTGCAACAATTGCCGGTTCCAATATTCCTGACATCGATACAGTTTTAAAATTGCGTAATAACGCTAAATATATAAGAAATCATCGCGGGATTACTCATTCCATTCCTGCAGTGATTCTTTGGTCACTCCTTATAAGTGGCATCTCTTTCGCCTTCTTTTCAGACGCTCCATATCTGCATCTACTACTTTGGTCATTTATTGCCGTCTTTCTTCATGTCTTTGTGGATATTTTCAATGCCTATGGTACACAGGCATTAAGGCCCTTCACAAAAAAATGGGTAGCGCTCGGTATAATTAATACGTTTGATACTGTCATTTTCTTTATCCATATACTCGCTATTGCCTGTATGCTTGTCGGAGCACATAAAGGCTATACTGCTTTAGCAGCGTATATATTAATGTTTGTTTACTACATCGGTCGTATTATGATGCATCGAAATATTAAAAGTGTAGTATACAAACGTTTCAAAAATGTAGAGAAAATAATTATCTCTCCTTCTTACAAATTTTATCATTATCATTTAGCCATCGTTACAACTGAACATTACTACGTCGCAAGATGGCACCGCGGTAACATCCTTGTATACGATAAATTTAATCGCGTACCGTTCCCGAATACCGCCATTATGCAAGCTGCTGTGCGAGATGAAAATATATCTGCTTTCTTATCTTTCTCGCCTGTATATCGCTGGGATATTTTCGATTATGATAACTATTATGAAGTTCGGTTTATTGATTTACGGTATCGAAGTAAAGATTATTATCCATTCGTCGCAATCGTTCAGCTCGATCAAAATTTTAATATTATTAGTTCATATACAGGATGGATTTTCAGTGAAGAAAAACTTCGAAAAAAACTGGAATTGCTTCCCCATTAAAAAAAGCGACCTAAGTCGCTTTTTT
Source organism: Bacillus hominis (assembly GCF_018332515.1). Lineage (GTDB taxonomy): Bacteria > Bacillota > Bacilli > Bacillales > Bacillaceae_G > Bacillus_A > Bacillus_A hominis. Next base: position 17,980 of record NZ_BOQD01000045.1, read on the forward strand.
TAATGTTTCAAATGATCTTCTTGATTGATTAAATGGCTATACTTCGGATTATTTGTACGCATTTCATGAAGGCGCCCTCCATGATTATTAATCCATGTTCGTACCACTTGTTCAGTCATTTCCTCACCTTGATAACGACCTGATTTAGCATAAGTTGTTTGGAAGTCTTCCCACAGTAATTCAACCCATGCACGAGCTTGTGCGTAAGAAAGGTGGTCATTCTTATCTAATAATTCTTTCGTTAATGTTTCAAACATATCATTCATGTTCTATTCTCCTTTTACCTATTTATCCTTTAATTTCTAAAGGATAGTTTCTTCTATTTTGCACATTCTATAAGTGATACTTCTTAAAGAGGTATCAACTGATGATGAGGAGGGCGTTCGCAATGGGTAAACAAGCCGAATTTTGGTCTGAGTCGAAAAATAACAGCAAAATCGATGGTCAACCGAAAGCGAAATCACGCTTTGCTTCGAAAAGACCTAACGGCACCATTAACACGCACCCACAAGAACGTATGCGTGCTGCAAATCAGCAGGAAGAGTAGTACAGTAACAAACTAAATTAACTTCCTACACGAGGTGATAAAGATGAGCTACCGTGACCATTTAGATCGTCGTTCTGAATTATTTAACCATACGTGGACTCGTCCAAAACATGCGAAAGCGCAAGTTAATGGACAGACGCAACAAACCCAGTCTCTCATTATACTGGCAAACGAATGTAAAAAACGCCAATTTTAGAATCTCCTATCTCCTTTAACGCCTACCAAAGATGAAAACCAGAGAGAGATTGACTCTCTGGTTTTTATTTTTCCTGTAGCAAGGAAATTGGTATTCCAATTTCTTCATTATCATTTTGCTTATGTCCCCAAGCAAATACCCCATTGAAATACGTAATTTTAAATACCACACCAGGTTCTTCTACTAATTCATATATCTCACCAATATGGAATTTGTTTATATCAATCATATAAGCACGAGCCATAGCTATTTTTCTCATTAATACATCAAATTCATTTACGATTCCGAGTTGCTCAGCCTTTACTGCTTGCTCCTTTAAATTTCCAATTTCTGCTCGAAGCTCATGTGGTGTCATTTCACTGTAGCGTTTTGGCATATTCATCTTATTTCCCTCATCCCTCTTCACGTTTCATTTGTAAAAATATATCTATCTCATCAATAGAGAATCCTTTTCGATATAACGCTTGCTTCACCTTATTTTCGAATGTCCAACCATCATACTTCTTATATTTCTCATAATATTTATTCCCATGATAGTGTAACGCTTCTTGTTGCTGTTCGTCATCTTTTTCGTCTTTCAATTCTTCCAGACAAATTTGAATTATCTCTCTAGAATACCCTTTACGAACAAGCATTTCTTCTAATTTTTGTTTCATTTGTAAAAATGAATGCTTTTGATAAGATTTTTTTTTCTTTTCTACAAGAAATAAAGCATTCTCAATTTGCTTCTCCTTTGGATACTCTTGTAAACTATGTGTAATGATTAAATCCTGAACACCTTTACTTAATAGCCCTCTCCTAATAACAGTTGGACCTTTTTGATTCACATTACTTTGCGTTCGCACGTATGAAATAGCGTACTCTTTATCATTAATATATCGATCATGTAATAATTTCGAAACGACTTCAGAGATGATGGCCTGTCCCACTTCTTTTTTTCGTAAGAAATCTTCTATTTCTTGTTTTGTTCTCATTTGATAGGATAAATAGGAAATTGCTTGTAAATATGCTTTTTGTACCTCTTCATTGTACAAAATATTCCCTAACGCTACTTCATCAATTTCTAAGCCTTTTTGTAACCCATGTTTCATTAAGATTGCTTGATTCACACTAAACCCGTACTCTTCACCTTGACCTTTATCAATATAAATATTAAATCGTTCTTTCGATCGTTTTTGTACTTCTATTTTTGTAATGACAGCCATACTCTCACCTCTCTACTATTTTAACATAGTCGAGGAACATTTTTATTTTTCAAGAATATATATAATGAGGAGGAAATGATTGTGAAAATCGCAATTTCTGGTGGCTCTGGCTTTATAGGCAAATACCTTTCTAGTTTTTTTATTCAAAAGGGATATACTGTTTACATTCTTACTCGAAAAAAAACTGCTGAAACTTCGCCCACTAACCTTCAATACGTACAATGGACACCGGATTTACAGACCTTCCCCCTCCCCTCTATCGATGTAGTTATTAATCTAGCTGGAGAGTCTATTAATAGTAGATGGACAAAGAAACAAAAAGAAACAATTTTAAACAGTAGGATTCAAACAACAAGAGGACTCATTAAACAATTACAAGCACTCGCAACAAAACCACACACATTTATTAACGCAAGCGCTATTGGATACTATGGAACATCTGAAACAGAGTCTTTTACCGAGCAACAAGAAACTCCCGGAAATGACTTTTTAGCAGAAACAGTATTTTTATGGGAGCAAGAAGCATCTAAAGCACGTTCTCTTGGAATAAGAACAATCTACTCAAGATTTGGAGTCGTATTAGGTGCAGACGGAGGAGCTCTTCCCAAAATGCTACTTCCCTATAAATTCTATATCGGAGGTACAATTGGATCTGGAAACCAATGGTTATCATGGATTCATATAGACGATGTCGTTCGCATGATTGATTTCATCATACACAAAGAAGAAATTGATGGCCCTCTTAATATTACAGCCCCCCTACCTATAAGAATGAAGGAATTTGGAGAAACCATTGCAACTATAATGAGAAAACCTCATTGGTTACCTGTCCCTTCATTTATGCTTCACACTTTATTGGGTGAGATGAGTATCCTTGTACTAGAAGGGCAACATGTATTACCTATTAAGGCGATTGAACATGGGTATCAATACACATTTCCGACAGTAAACCATGCATTACAAAATATACTTTCGCATACAATGTAGTACTTCTAAAATACAGTTTTACGGGGAGTTTATCCTCTCCAAAATTTTCATTTTCTAGGATTCGGAGCATCGCTATACGAATAACCTTCCAGTTGCTTTGTCTTAACATTAGCATTTCAAAGTAACAGAAATGAGGTACCTATGAAAATATTGCTCAAACAAGCCATTGTATATCCTATTACATCTCAAAAATTTCAAGGGGATGTACTTGTTATAGGAGAACGAATTGCTGAGGTCAAACCTTCTATTCAGCCTACTCAAGATATGACCGTTATAGATGCGCGAGCCCTTCATCTCTTACCTGGATTTATTGATGTCCATACTCACCTTGGTCTCTATGATGAAGGCACTGGTTGGGCTGGTAATGATGCAAATGAAACATCTGAAGTCTCAACACCACATATCCGTTCTTTAGACGGGATCCATCCTTTTGATATTGCATTTCAAGACGCTGTACAAAATGGGGTTACGACTGTTCACGTTATGCCCGGAAGCCAAAATATTATCGGCGGTACTACTTGTGTAATAAAAACTGCTGGAACTTGTATTGATCATATGATTATTCAGGAACCTGCTGGTTTAAAAATTGCCTTTGGAGAAAACCCTAAAAAGGTCCATAGCAACGGTACAAAAGAATCAATAACACGTATGGGAATTATGGGCTTACTTCGTGAATCATTCTATGATGCACAGCACTACGGGCATGAAGCAGATTTTCGAATGCTTCCTATTCTAAAAGCACTACGCCGCGAAATACCGGTACGTATTCACGCTCACCGTGCTGACGATATTAGTTCTGCTTTACGCTTTGCAACAGAATTCAATCTTGATTTACGTATTGAGCATTGTACAGAAGGACACTTTATTGTTGAAGAGCTTTCGAAACACAATTTGAAGGTTTCAGTTGGTCCCACTCTTACACGCCGTTCTAAAATCGAACTAAAAAATAAAACATGGGATACTTACCATATATTATCGAAGAATGGAGTGGAAGTTTCTATAACAACAGATCACCCTTATACACCAATTCAATATTTAAATATTTGTGCTGCTGTCGCAGTAAGGGAAGGATTAGACGAGAAAACTGCATTGGAAGGAATCACTATATTTCCAGCGCGAAATTTACGTTTAGAGGATAGAATTGGAAGCATTGAAGTTGGAAAAGATGCTGATCTCGTGTTATGGACTCACCATCCTTTCCATTATTTAGCCAAGCCTGTACTCACCATGATTGACGGAAAAATAATTTACAAAAAAAATAAAAAAAACTAGTTTATTTTTTTGACTAGATAAAGTATTATACGATTATAAACTGAATGAAACCATAATCAATTTGTGTCGTGATTCTCATTTTCAAATTGATGAATGGGGAAGGCAAATGGTGCGCCACCAGCGTTATAAACTGGTTCTAGTGGGTTCGATTCCCACCCCGAAATTTTTTAAAGATTGATATAAAAATTTCGAGGGTGGGTGTTTTTTCGTCATGCTACCCTCGTGTGAGGAGGAGTTAGTGTGTTGAAAAAACGCGACTTACACGACAGCCACGTTCTATACGAGTTAATGGTGGATCCTGCTGTCTTCCCTTTTGTGCGTCAAAAGGCTTATTCTTATGAAGAATATTTATTTTTAACGAAACAAACAATTGAAGCCGAAGAGCGTGGAGAATTAATCTCACGCACAATTTTAGATGAATGGGGTAACCCTATCGGTACAATTACTTTATTTGATGTGCAAGAAAAAGCCGGATTCCTCGGAACCTGGCTTGGCAAACCCTATCATGGTAAAGGATATAATAAATTAGCGAAAGATTCATTTTTTAGTGAACTTTTCTACGAATTAGATATTGAAACGATCTTTATGCGTATTCGTAAAATAAATATCCGGTCTATTAAAGCTGCCGAAAAACTACAATATGTAAATCTAGCAAATGAAACAAGAAAAGCCGTTTATGATGAAATTAACGCGCATGAAGAAGTATATAATTTATATGAAATTCCAAAAGATCAATATACACTTGCAACAATGCGAGATACAACATTCCAAGAAGCACACCAATTAAAAGAAGCGTAATCTAAAAATTCAGAAATGATAATTAATCAATGCTAGTTTGACATATATGTATATCACCCCATGTCTTTGGAAACGATAGATAGTGACTTTAGGACACGAGGTGATTTGTAATGGATAAAAAGAAACGTGATAAAGCAAAAAATACATTATCTAGTACACAAGAAGTTCTCTATCAACGAGAATTTCGAAAAGCAGATCGTGCAGCGGGCTATCGCTCAAAAAGCATTTAAAGTGAAACTGAATAATTAGAAGGTTTCCCCCCTAATTATTCAGTTTCATTACATAAGACTTTCCAATGGATTTGCAAAAAAGGTTCCTTATAAATAAGGAACCTTTTTTGTGGACAACTTTATCCACAAAAACCGTAGAATTGTGCATAAATTCCAAAAGTATTTTACGAATTCATTTATTAAAATGAATTCTAAATGTGAGAATTGTGGATAATTTTCTAAAAATTGTGGACAATGTGGATATAGTTGTTAATATTCCGACTTTACTGTCTAATGAAAGCGTAATTTTTTGTGGATAAGTTAATAACCCTCGTTTATTTTTGTTAAAATAATAAAAAACCCTCTTTAAAAGTTTAAAAGAGGGGTTTCATATTAAGTAAAAGATTCGGCAAGAGCTGGTGATTTAATAGGTATATGATTCGGCTCTGCATGATTTTCTGCCAAAATTGTATCCACAATATGACCAGCTGGCTCAGGACGATAAATACTTTTCATTGCTTCTTTCATTTGAAGAAGCTTCATATCATCTTGCAATAACGCCTCTGTTTTTGCAAAAACTTCACTATCATCACGAATTACAACTGCCGCCCCTTTTTTTTCAAAATACAACGCATTTTCATTTTCTTGTCCTGGGACAGGTTTATATAAAATGACAGGTACTTGTAATGCTGCTGCTTCGCTTAATGTAATACCACCTGGCTTCGTAATCATACAGGAAGTAACACGGAACAACTCATCAATGTTTTCAACATAACCAAATACTTTTAAAGCATCAGAACTTTGTTCCTGTAGTCCCATTAAATCCTGCTTTAAAGCTTCGTTTTTCCCACAAACGACAACTACTTGTAAGTTTGGTACTGACATAAATGACTGGCATAGCTCTTTTACACTCCCTAGCACACCATGAGCACCTGCTACAATTAGTAAAATCTTTTTATCCTTACATAACTGATATTTATTATATATAATTGCTGGATTTATCTTTACCTCAAAACTGCTACGAATCGGAATCCCTGTTTCAACAATTTGCTCTGCAGGTACACCGATATCAACCATCACTTTTTTCACATGATCGGTTGCTACAAAATAACGATCTACTTCTCGATGGATCCATATTTTATGCACGCAAAAATCCGTTAATACGTTATAAACAGGAATAGAAATACCTATTTGCTTTTTTAATTCTGGTACAGCGATGATTGGAAAGGTATTAATAACAATATCCGGTTTCTCCACCTGTAATAGCGCCTTCAAACGCTTTCTCCCAAAATTCGCATACCAAGATGCTATTTTTTTATCATAAATTTTCTCTACACCATAATAAAACAAACGATATAATTCTTTTCCTACCGTATAGCTTTTTAAATATAAATATTTTGTAATATCGGTTATAACTGGATGGGATTCTCCAAACAAGTCGCATACAATTACATCTTTGATTCCTTTTTGACGAAAGGTTTGTTCTAATGTTTTCGCTACTTGCACATGACCGTTACCGTAATGTGCAGTTAATATTAAAACCTTGGGGTTTTTTATCAAACAAATCCACTCCTAGCTTTTTGTTTCTCCATATTGCATATACGACAATAGGAAAAACATTTTCCTTAAACATTACATACTCGGATTCCAATATTCCCCTGTTAGCTATGTACCTGTCGTGGATATGCAAAGCATATAAGATTGACCCCTTAATCCTATCTGTGCTCATATCTTTACATTATACTTTCCTATAAGAGCTTTCGCAATAACTTACAAATGTTCTATATTCCATGATACTCACCCTTTTACTTCTTAATTCTTTTTACTATTTTGATTTCCCTTTACAATTATGTAAATTTCTCCGCTGATTCTTTACAAAAATATGGATATTCTCTCTTCAGTATACTCTGTTCTGAATATATACTCTAGATTTTATTATAAAGTGAAGGCTAATAATCAGTAGGGTTTATGGGCAGCAGGGCTTCCACCTAACTTCTTTGCTCCAGCTGAATTTTGAGGTGGGAGTTTTACTGTCCGGCAAATAGCGGGATAAAGAAACAAAAAGTCTAATCCAATATTTGGATTAGACTGCTTTTAAAATATGTTTCGCATGCTCAACATTTTCTTCTGTCGGTGGATTCACATCCGCAAGTGGATACTTATGTCCAAGTGCCTCCCATTTATAAACACCGAGTTTATGATATGGCAACACTTCTACCTTCTTAACATTAGATAGACTTTGAATAAAGCTTGATAATTTTTGTAGATCCTCTTCACCATCGGTAACACCGGGAACCAATACGTGTCGTACCCAAATCGGTTTATTTTTATCCGATAAATAACGAGCAAATTGTAAAATATGTTCATTTGGTTTTCCTGTTAATTTACGATGCTTTTTGGAATCGATATGCTTCAAATCCAATAAAACTAAATCTGTATACTCCATTAAAATATCTAGCTTATTTTGGAATTCTGGTTCCTCAGAATAACAACCGCCAGAAGAATCGATTGTTGTATGGATACCAGCTTCTTTGCACTTTTTAAACAAATCAATTAAGAAGTCTAGCTGTAATAGTGGCTCTCCACCGCTAACTGTTATACCGCCTCCAGAAGCTTCAATAAATGGAAGGTAACATGTCACATCCTGCATCACTTCTTCAACTGTTATTTCTTTACCTTTACCGATCTCCCATGTATCAGCATTATGACAATATTGACAACGTAATAAACACCCTTGTGTAAATATGACATAACGAATACCTGGGCCATCAACAGTACCACAAGACTCTACAGAATGTATTCTTCCTTTTACCATGTTACTTCCTCCTTTATTGAAACAGCCTCCCTCCGCTATATATTAAAAGCGGAGGGACACTTTTTTCACTTACATGCTTTCATGCATTGTACGGTTAATTACATCAATTTGTTGTTCACGAGTTAATTTAATAAAGTTAACAGCGTAACCAGATACACGAATTGTTAATTGTGGATATTTTTCAGGGTGCTCCATTGCATCCATTAATGTTTCACGGTTAAATACGTTAATATTTAAGTGGTGTCCTTCTTTTATTGCATATCCATCAAGCATAGATACTAAGTTGCGTACTTGTACATCATCTTCTTTACCAAGTGCTTTTGGAATAATAGAGAATGTATTTGAAATACCATCTTGTGCATCTTCATATGGTAATTTAGCTACAGATAATAATGACGCTAATGCACCTTTTGTATCACGGCCATGCATTGGGTTTGCACCCGGTGCAAATGGTTCTCCAGTACGACGTCCATCTGGAGTGTTACCAGTTTTCTTACCATATACAACGTTAGATGTGATTGTTAAGATTGACATTGTATGAACAGAATTACGGTATGTTTTATGTTTGCGAATCTTGTTCATAAATGTTTTCACAAGATTTACTGCGATTTCATCTACACGATCATCATTGTTACCGTATTTAGGGAAATCTCCTTCGATTTCAAAGTCCACGGCAATACCATTCTCATCACGAATCGGTTTTACTTTTGCGTATTTAATCGCACTTAATGAGTCTGCTACTACAGACAATCCAGCGATACCTGTTGCCATTGTACGAAGAACATTTGTATCATGAAGTGCCATTTCAATACGTTCGTAGCTATATTTATCGTGCATGTAGTGGATAACATTTAATGTGTTTAAGTATAGACCCGCTAACCATTCCATTGTCATATCGAATTTGCGCATAACTTCTTCATAATCTAATACTTCAGAAGTAATTGGTGCGTACTCAGGACCAACTTGTGCTTTTGATTTTTCATCTTTACCACCGTTAACCGCATATAGTAATGCTTTCGCTAAGTTTGCACGTGCTCCGAAGAACTGCATTTGTTTACCAATTCTCATTGCAGATACACAACAAGCAATACCGTAGTCATCACCGTAGTCAGGACGCATAATGTCATCATTTTCGTATTGAATTGCTGATGTTTTAATAGACATTTTCGCACAATAGTTTTTAAAGTTTTGCGGTAATTGTTTAGACCAAAGAACTGTTAAGTTTGGTTCTGGTGCTGGTCCTAAATTATCTAATGTATGCAAGAAACGGAATGAGTTTTTTGTTACTAACGGACGACCGTCTAACGCCATACCACCGATAGATTCAGTTACCCAAGTTGGATCTCCAGAGAATAGTTCATTGTAATCAGGTGTTCTTGCAAATTTCACAAGACGTAATTTCATAATGAAATGGTCAACAATTTCTTGTGCTTCTTCTTCTGTTAAAGTACCATTTGCTAAATCTCTTTCAATGTAAACATCTAAGAATGTAGATGTGCGTCCAAGACTCATTGCTGCCCCGTTTTGCTCTTTAATTGCAGCTAGATATGCGAAATATAACCATTGGAATGCTTCTTGCGTATTTGTTGCTGGCTTAGAAATATCGAAGCCATGAGAAGCAGCCATTTGTTTTAACTCTTGAAGGGCACGCATTTGCTCAGATAATTCTTCGCGTAAACGCATTGTCTCTTCGCTCATTACACCACCAGTTAAATTAAAATCAGCTTTTTTCGCTTCAATTAAATGATCTATACCATATAACGCTACGCGGCGATAATCACCAATAATACGTCCACGTCCATATGCATCTGGAAGACCAGTAATAACACCTGATTTACGAGCCGCTTTCATTTCTGGTGTATATGCATCAAATACACCTTGGTTATGAGTTTTACGCCAGTCTCTGAAAATCTTACTAAGTTCTTTATCCATTTCGTATCCATAAGATTCACAAGCTTGTTCCGCCATACGAATACCACCATATGGTTGTAAAGAACGTTTAAATGGTTTATCTGTTTGGAAACCGACTACTTTTTCAATATCTTTATTTAAATATCCTGGTTCATGTGATGTAATAGAAGAAACAATTTTTGTATCCATATCAAGAACGCCACCGTTTTCACGTTCTTTCGTTGTTAAATCCATTACTTGATCCCAAAGTTGTTTCGTTGCTTCAGTTGCTTCCGCTAAGAAAGATTCGTCTCCTTCAAAAACGTTTACATTATTTAAAATGAAATCGCGAACATCAATCTCTGCTTTCCATTTTTCACCTTTAAAGTTTTCCCATGCGTTTTTAACATTTTCTAATACTTGAGTCATCCTAATCTCCTCCATTTTTGATTAGTACAGGACTAAGATTTTTTATATAACAGCTTACACACTTAGAATACTACTTTTTTGCGAAAGTGAACGAAATAGTTGTGACATGTTTGTGAAACGTTGAGCAAACTACTATATGCATAGTATTAACTTAATTTAAAAGTCTTGAAAATTAACCCTTTTCTTAATTGTATTTTTTGGGTCCCCTTATATACGAGTCCTATTTTGTAATATAAGAATGATACCCATTGTAGAGCTGTAACACTCTTATTTCCTAATCTGTTATAGTTTTTATAACAGAACAAAAAAGTGTACATATGTTGTACACTTTTTTTGTTACCCTATAAAGTGAAGGCTAATAATCAATGGGAGTTTTGTTCATTCTCCACTGATTATTAGCCTTCACCAATCGAGCGTTTACGAGCAGCAGGGCTTCCACCTAACTTCTTGCTCCAGCCGAATTTTGAGGTGGGAGTCTTACTGCCCGTTAAAGCCGGATAAAACATCCCTTTTTCTATTTCCATCATGGAATCCACCACGACTTCCTTCGTTCCATCTGTTGATCCATTATCTACTACAATAATTTCATAAGGCTCGAGCTTCTCCACTTCTACTAAAACTTGTGATAAAGTACTTGCTTCATTATGCGCTGGAATAACAACTGATATTCTCATACTTGTATCACGCTTACCCTTCCAAGCGAACATAAGCAATAATAGGAGTACGCACAACTACATCTTCCGGTGATCCATAAGAAGGAGATGTACGAACGGTTACTGCCCCATCCGTCACAGATAAAAGAATGCCCGCAACAATTTCAACAGCTGTCACAACTTGCACTAGTTCACCAACATGGTTACGCAATTCATCAGTAAATAACATATATAAGTCTCCTTTCTTACGCTTCTTTAATTGATATAATACTTGTAAATGGTAATAAAACTTCTGTTCCTATTCCTTCTTGCAGTGTTAAGAAATCGTCACCAACTGCTACAATAACACCTGTTAACTGTCCAACTGTCACAGTAATCTCCACGTTTTTACCTAAATACTGCTTTGCAATTTCTTTAAAAGGTGACGTATTACATTCTTTTAGAATGTTACAAATAATTGATTGAAATTGATTTGATTCAATAAACTCTTCCGTAACTTGCTTAGAATTTCTTTGAATAAATCTCGCGAAGTTTTGTGAAAATAAAAGTCGTTCCACGGCAGGCAGTAACTTGTCATCTAAAAAATAACCTAATTGTCTATTGAACAATTCAGATAATTTATACCAATATTTTCTGAACAGATACATATGCTTCTTCTCCTCCTATTAATATTACAGTATATAAATTTACATCCATACATCTTAATGTATACAAAGCAGGCTTTTTTTGTGATAGGTAAGACATACATTTTTCAAAGAAACAATATTTTCTAATCACATAAAAAAGATAGATGGTGTCCCACCTATCTTTTTTATATATTTAATTGTAATAATGGCAGCTGCACTGTAATAAAAAAATTCGTTTCGCATTACGCGCATGATACTTATGTATACTCACCTTCCTTTTCTCACTTATTTTATTGCCACATTATATATACGTTCTCAATACAAAAAAGACTATCCAAAAGGGATAGTCTCTTACACTTCAATATTTCGTAACATCGTATAAATGTCGTTATTCACTTTACCAAATGATTTAATGTTGTTTTGAATGTTAGATAATAAAACAACATACACACCACCATTTTTACTAAATCCATTTAAGCAATTCCAACCTGGCATTACACCATGATTTGAATAACTGCCTGGATCCACGTACCAGCCAAATCCGTAATCCTTTTTCACAGCTGTAAACATTTGATCATAACTCTCTTTTGAAATTAACTTTCCAGAAAAGAGTGCTTCATTAAATAAATATAAATCATGTGCACTTGTATATATATCACCACAACCATATAGTTGTGACATACTTGGAATATTAGGTGTTGTCATATTGTTATTCACTATTTTATAACCTGTCGATGGAAACCTTGTTTGTTCTAACGCTTTACCAAAACCAGAATGTTTCATACCCGCAGTAGCAAAAATATGTTGTTTAATATATTCTTCGAGCGGTTGTCCACTTACCTTCTCGGCAATGTAAGCAAGTATAGAGTAGTTCGAATCTGAATACTTCCATTTCTCTCCTGGACCTGCAACACGCTTTTGGTTTCCTATTCGTTTTATCAATTCTTCATGAGAAATGTCCTCTGTTCCTTGCTCATATTCTGGAATCCCTGATGTATGTGTTAATAGATGTTTTAGCTGAATGCTATTACCTTGAGGAAAATCTGGAATATACTTTGCAACCGTATCCTCTACTTGTAACTTATTTTGATCTTTTAATTGCATAATAGCGGTCGCTACAAACGCCTTTGAAATAGAGCCAATATAAAAAGTCGTCTCTGAATTATTCGGTACTTGCTTCTCTTTATTCGCCATACCGTACCCTTTATTCAAAAGAACTTTCCCGTTCTTCACAATAACAGCTGTCCCACTAAATCCTGCGCTCTGTAAATATTGATCCAATTGAGCGTTTTCATTAATTTCTTGAGGTGGTCCTTCAGCAGGCTGCTCTGCAACTTGCGCTTGCTTCACTTGTTCTTCCAGCTCTTTTTGTTTTTGTGCTTCTTGTTTCTTTTTTTCTTCTTCCATTTTTAGCTCTTCTTGTTTCTTCATTTCTGCTGCCGCTTTTAAAGTTTCTTCTTTCTTATTATGCGCAACAATTTTTGTATACATGAAATATACAATTGAAAATAGTAAGACGAGAATGATTGTTCTTTTTATGTATACAATCGGCCGACGTGCTTTCCCATTCGCATTATTTTTTTCCTGATCCATGATTGCCTTTTTCCCCTTACTCACCAATAATTTACTTCCTCTACTAAAGATTTATTTTAGTAGATTATAGATACTCCATTCTATATCATCACTACTTTATCACGCACTGAACATATAACCAACCTATATGTACAAAAAAGAAAAAGAAAATTTACAAAAGTAAGATTCCCGTTAAATTTTTAACATAAAAAAAGAGGATATCCCCTAAAAAACTGATGTTATCAATCTTTTGGGATACCCTCTTATCTAATTATTTATACGTGTTTTTTCATATCATCGGCAACAGATTCAACATTTGTACCTACGATAACTTGTACACTTGTGTTACTTAATTTCATAACACCTTTTGCACCAGCACGCTTTAATGCCGCTTCATTTACTTGACCAGCATCTTTCACTTGTAGGCGTAGACGTGTTGCACAGTTATCAATAACTGTTAAGTTTTCTTTTCCACCTAAAGCTGCTACGTAAGTTTCACCAATTGAACCTGCAACTGGTGCATCACCCTCTTCAGCTAACTCATCGTCATCTTCACGACCAGGAGTTTTCAAGTCGAACTTCTTAATTAAGAAGTAGAATACTCCAAAGTAAATTGCTGCGTAAATTAAACCTATTCCCGCTAGCAATACTGGTTTTGTTGCAATACCAAAGTTTAAAACGTAATCGATTGCACCGGCACTAAATGAGAAACCATCATGAATGCCAAGTGTTGTTGTAATGAATAAAGAAAGACCAGTTAATACAGCATGAATACCATATAGTACTGGAGATAAGAACATGAATGAGAATTCAATCGGTTCTGTAATACCAGTTAAGAATGAAGTTAATGCTAGACCACCTAACATACCTGTAACCATTTTACGTTTTTCTGGTTTAGCAGCTGCAATCATTGCGAAACATGCTGCTGGTAAACCGAACATCATAATTGGGAAGAAACCAGTCATAAACATACCTGCTGATGGATCTTTTGCAAAGAAGCGTGCGATATCACCATGAACGATATCACCAGCTGCGTTTGTAAAGTCACCAAGTACAAACCAGAAGTATGTGTTCATTACATGGTGTAAACCGATTGGAATTAATAAACGGTTTAATAATCCGAATAAACCAGCACCAACTGAACCTAAGTTCACGATGCCGTGTGCTACCGCATCAATACCACTTTGAATTGTTGGCCAAATTTGACCAAATACTAATCCTAAAAGAAGCATTACAATAGAAGTAATGATTGGTACGAAACGTTTCCCCGCAAAGAAACCTAACCATTCTGGTAATTTGATCTTATGGAATTTGTTATATAGTAATCCGGCAACAACCCCAGCAATAATACCACCAAGTATGGCCATATTTATTTTTGGCGTTAACGCCGCTGCTTTTGAAACTTTTGTCATTGTATCTGCTAATTTAGTTGGATCTGCTGAACCGACTAAATCCTGAACACTTTTTAATTTATCATTCAGCTCTGCTGCTGAATATGCCTTACTTAGAGCGTTCGTTGTATTTTGTAAAACAAGATATCCGATTGCCCCAGCAAGTCCTGCTGCTCCACTACCATCAATAGACAAACCGATTGCAACACCAATTGCAAAAATAAGTGCTAAATTATCAAAAATTGCTGCACCGGCCTGTGCCATAACAGGAATATTAAATACATCTTCTTGTCCTAAACGAAGCAATAATCCTGCTGCTGGTAGTACTGCGATTGGAAGCATTAACGCTTTACCAATACGTTGTAAAAACTGCAACATTTTAATTCCCCCTATCAAATTTATGAAATCGTTATCATTATAAGTACGCTTTAGAAAACGCTTTCTATTACATAACCATAATAACATATAGTTGTATAGATGTGTAGTTTTTATTTCCGAACTTTTTATGGATAAAATTTCTATTTCCAAACTGTTATATAAAAGGAAATTTTTCCTTGCTAACTACACAATATACAGACAAAAAAACCTATTATAGCACAAATAACTTTCGTTTTATCATTCCACTTTTTCATGTTATTATTTATTTCCGAGCATATCGGGAAAAGTAAACTTAGTTAATTCGAAATAGGAGCGTTGGTACTATGCAGTGCATTGAAACAAACAACTTACAGCAGTTGTTAGAACAAGTAAAACCATATACGAAAAAAGGAAAACTTGCTACTTATATCCCCGAACTAGGAAATGCAGATCCAGATGATTTAGGGATTGCCATTTTCCATAAAGAAACAGAATATATCCATGCTGGCAACTCACAAACACTATTTACTCTTCAAAGTATTTCCAAAGTAATTACACTTGCACTTGCACTTTTAGATCGTGGTGAAGAATATGTATTTTCTAAAGTTGGAATGGAGCCAACTGGTGACCCTTTCAATTCTATTATTAAGTTAGAAACTACAAGTCCTTCCAAACCTCTTAATCCAATGATTAATGCAGGAGCACTAGCAATTACAAGCATGTTAGCAGGAAAAGATAACGAAGAAAAAATGGAGCATATACTTCATTTTGTACGTGAAATAACAGATAATCCTACTATTAATTATTCTTCTAAAGTTGCTAATTCAGAGTTAGAGACTGCTTACTTAAACCGTTCCCTTTGTTATTATATGAAACAAAACGGAATTATCGATTGTGATATTGAAGAGCTTATGGATTTATACACTCGTCAATGTGCAGTTGAAGTAAACTGTATCGATTTAGCACGTATTGGCTTAATTTTTGCAATGGATGGATATGATCCATATAAAAAGAAACAGATCATCCCTAAACATATTACGAAAATTTGTAAAACATTTATGGTTACTTGCGGGATGTATAATGAATCTGGTGAATTTGCAATTCGTGTTGGAATCCCTGCAAAAAGTGGTGTAGCGGGCGGCATTTTCGGCTGCGTAAAAGGCGAAATGGGAATCGGGATTTTCGGACCAGCTTTAGATGCAAACGGAAATAGTATCGCTGGTTTTAAAATTCTTGAATTACTTTCTGCCCAAGAAGGTTGGAGTATGTTTTAATTTAGAAGTTATCCTGCTATATTGGCAGGATTTTTTATTTTACAAAAAAATTCGTTCTACTAGGCATCAACACAATTCAAAAAAACAGTAGTGAAAGTTCTCTTTATTATGCATATTTGCTCCCCCCTCCTGAATAATATAGTACAACCTAGCGCTTTATGTGGAGGTGTAAAAGATGAAACTCATATTTCAAATGGAGAAACAACCTGTTCTCGAAAAAACAATCCTTCTTTTCATATTGAGTATTGTAGAAAGTTTGAAACTAAAAGTTGTTTCACTCGATGAAGCTCACCGATACATATTCAATTTAGAAGTGCTTGAACTATTAATGGATCGGAACATCGATGATCAAGTACTAGAACTTATTCATTTCGGAATGGGACTTGAAGACATTTACCATGTACTTCCCGAAGAACTTGAGCATAGTATTGAAGAACTGAAATGGCTTTGTATTCAAGTTTTAAGTGAGTACAGTATGCATGATGAAGAATGTGCACAACTAATTGAAGATATACGCTAAAAAGCACCTATACAGGTGCTTTTACTTTTTTAAACCTTTTACACTCAAAAATTCGGATAACACTTACAAACTTTCATTACCTTGAAAAGATTTCACGTCGATATATGCAATTTCTTAGTGTATTTCCAAGGAAATACTCGAATACTGTTTTCTCTATCCTTCTTACAACAATTGATCAATTCCAATAAGAATTAATAACACACCTGCAATTATAGTTGCCCATTTCCCTAAGTATTCAGCTAAAAATCTTTTACCAACATACGCAAAACCACTAATACAAATAAAACTAAACGCCCCAGAAATACATGCCGTAAGCCAAAGATTTAAATTTGTTACTCCAGCATCAAATCCACCTGCAATATTATTTATGGATAATGCAACTCCTAATACAATTGCTTCAGAAAAACTAATTGTTTTAGAACCATCAAAATCTGCTTTTTCTGGATCACGCAAAACCCCCATAAGTACACTACCATCTTTAGATCCTAAGGTGTCTTTTTGACTCAAGAAAGGCTGACATAAAATAAACACCCCGATTATCCCTAAAACAATTGCCCCAACAAGGTTTGCTGTAAACTCCGAAATATATAATGCAATCCAATTTCCAAAAAATCCAGCTAGTAAAGTAAATAAAAATCCAAAAAATGCGATAGTAAAATTATTAAACCATGAAATTCGAATTTTACGAATACCATACGCAATCCCAACACCTGCATTATCTAAATTAGACGCAATTCCGATTAAAAAAATTGAAAATAAACTTGCCGTACTCATCGTACAGTCACCCCTTTTCTCACTTTTCAATGTATATTATGAAAATGTTGAGCAACTGTGCCTGTCTGTTTCATATACTTGTAATAAATGCTCAACATTTTTTCAACGATAGACAACAGAAAAGGAGTGCCTACATTATGCCCAATGAAAATCCAAATGAGCGGCTCGGTAAATTAATAAAGAAACTGTTAAAGGAGCGCGCTCTATCTATGCGCCAACTAGGAACACTGACAAACATTGATCCCGCAACAATTTCAAGAATAATTAATGGCAAACAACAACCGAAGCAAAACCATTTACAAAAATTCGCAAAATGTCTACAAGTTCCACCGCAATTATTACTTGATGAAATGTACCCTGACTCTCCACACATAAATAAGGAAAAAGCAGATATGTACACATCTCTCGATACAATTCAGCAAACATTACAATCCTCTAACCTATTCGACTTCGAGTACACAACAACTCGTGTGAAACAAGAACTTGAAAATTACGAGCGCTATGCTCAAACTACTGAAGGCGAAAAACGTATTCACGAGAGTTTCAAAAGTAAACTAGAACAAATTGATAGTGCCGGCCCTTTCATTGAACAATTAACAAGTATGTACCAACAATTTTGTACAGAAACCATTTCAAACGAAGAACGTGCAATTATTGGGGGTGCCTTACTATATTTCATTTTATCAACAGACATTATCCCCGATTATCTTTTTCCGATTGGCTATTTAGACGATGCAATTGCCGTTGAATTAGCTAAAGAGAAATTAATTAAAGTCAAACGAAGAACATAAAAAGCATAACAAGCTATTTCAGATATTGAATTTATCCACCTCTGAAATAGTTACAAAAAAATCGTACAAGCATACTTACTCGCACGATTCAAAAATCAAACTATTTTCTTATTTTTTCGTATGACACCATTCATATATGAACGCTGTTATTACTTTTGTAAATTCAATTAACTGTTCAACTTCAACTTTCTCATTTATTGAATGAGCTTCTTCTAATGTACCTGGTCCGTAAATAACAGCTGGAATGTTAAACTCACTAAACCAGCCACCATCAGTTACTGTAGCAGACATATCTAAAGTTGCGACTTTCTGTAATATAGATTCATGTACAGAACTTAGCTTCTGAATAGCTGTATGATTACTATCTACTTCTAAAGAAGGAAAAATCTCACCTCGATCAACAATCATTGATTCTCCGCCCCACTTAAATTGTGGTGGGTTCTCGCTTAACCATGGATCTGCTGCTGCCACTTTTCCTAAATACTCTTCTATTTCTTCTATTATTTGTTCATGTGTTTCATTCGGATAGAAGTGTACTGTTATCCATAAACGGCACTCATCCGCAATAAATGCTGCATGACGTCCGCCTTCAATGACAGCAGGATTAATTGTTGTTGTTCCAGATGGATAGCCTTCATATGTTTTCATGACTGCCCAATGACGCTCTAACTCCTGTAAACTTTGAACAATTTTCATCATTTTCTCAATAGCACTCGCTCCAAATAAACGTCCTCCAGCATGGATCATTTGTCTACGTGTTGCATCATGAAACGTTTGCGGGCTTTTCACAGTAATCCATCCAGTAATTACGCCGCCCTGTCCTTGCATATGTAAATCACTCGTATCCACTACTACCGCAAAATCAGCATCATAACCTCTTTTGCAACATTGAAGTGTACCAGCTTCCCCAACTTCTTCCCCAATTACCGATTGAAATATTAAATCTCCTGGTAATTCAATGCCAGCTTCTTGTAAAAGCTGAATAGCAAATAACGCTCCAGCTAGTCCACCTTTCATATCTGCCGCGCCTCTCCCAACTAACCAACCGTCTTTTATAAACGGCTCAAACGGATTTGTTTCCCACACCTCATCTACCGATACTTCAGCTACATCCATATGGCCATTAATAATTAAACTTTTGTAGGACTCACTTTCTACTCCTTTTTTGACTCCAACAACATTCGGATCATTCGGATATACATCCCATTTATCAATACTAAAATTTCGTTTTTTTAGAAACTCTGCAACAAATTCTTGCGCTTCATTGGTATTTCTCGCTGGTGGTGCTGGTGTTTCAAAACAAATTAATGCTTTTGTAAGTTCTAGTAGCTCATCTTTTCGTAAGTCAATCTGTTCTAATAGCCGCGAAACTTCTTGATTCATTACTAATTCCCCTTTACATACGTAGTATGTTTCCAGCTTTATTTTCACAAAAAAAGAGACTGTTTACAATTTTACAGTCTCCAAATTAATCAATATTATAAAGTGAAACTATCATCATTGGGGGGTTCATCCCCCAATGATGATTAGTTGAACCAACCGGATTTTGAAGTGGGAGTTTTACTGCCCGTTAATGCTGGGTAAACTTTCTACTTCTGCTGTATTTGTCTTTTCAATACGTTCTACTTTACTTCCCTTATTTCTTGTAGCACGGTAAAACAGTAAACAAACAATCATAAATGGAATACCACAATACAATGCCATTCTTTGTTCCGGAATAAAAGCCATGCCAACAATTACTGTTAAATTTAATACTAACGCAAGAAGTGGAACATATGGATACAATGGTGTTTTAAATTTTAAGTCCTTAATATCCCCGCCCTGCTTCAAATATGTCCTTCTAGCCAATAAATTAGAAAGAGCAATAGATGCCCAAACTAATATTGCTCCGAACCCTGCAATTGAAAGAAGCCATAAATAAACTGTATCTTCCGCATAAATACCTGATAGTAATGAGAGACACCCGACAATTGTGCTTACAATCAACGCATAAATAGGAACACCGTTTTTAGATAGCTTACCAAAAATCGGACTAATCATTCCTTGATTAGACATGGACCATAGCATACGGGAAGTTGCATATAATCCTGAATTTGCAACTGATAGTACCGCTGTAATAATAACGAAATTTATAATATCAGCCGCATAAGGAATACCAATTTTATCAAATACGACTACGAATGGGCTTTCTATCACGCCTGCTTGCTGCCAAGGAAATAGTCCAGCAAGAATAAAAATAGACAGTACAAAGAAAATAAGTATGCGCCAAACTGTATTATTAATTGCCTTCGGAATAGTTTTCTCTGGATTTTCGCTCTCACCAGCTGCAATACCAACTAGTTCTGTTCCTTGGAAGGAAAAATTAACTGCAATCATCGTAATTAAAATGGCTGATAATCCATTTGGGAACAATCCACCATAATCAGTAAAGCTAGAAAACATCGGTGCTGGTTCATTTCCTTTCATATCTAGGAAGCCAAACATTGCTGCCCCGCCCAAAATAATAAATGCAATGATTGTAATTACTTTAATACTTGCAAACCAAAATTCAACCTCCGCAAAACTTTTTGAAGATAATGCATTAATAGCAAAAAGTAACGCCGCAAATACTACACACCAAATCCATGATGGTACGTCTGGAAACCAGCGTTTCATTAAAATACTAACTGCAATTAATTCAATACCTATCGTAGCGGACCAGTTTAACCAGGACATCCATCCGACTACATAACCCGCTGCAGGAGAAATGTGCTTTGTAGCATATGTTTGATAAGATCCTGCATCTGGCATCGCAACCGCTAACTCTCCTAGACAGAGCATCGTTAAATACATAACAAATCCTCCGACAAGATACGCTAAAATTGCCCCTCCAGGTCCAGCTTCATGAATTGTATAACTAGAACCTAAAAAAAGTCCTGTACCAATAACCCCTCCGAGTGCAATCATAAATATGTGCCTGCTTTTCAATTCTCTTTTTAATCCTTGGTTTTGATCCATCATATAAATCCCCCCTTTTCACTTTGTAAACCCATTTAATGTAAGCGTTTTTATTTTTGTAGTAAAAAATAACGATTTAAAAGAGCAAAATACATATCACTTATATTAATCACTACCTGTTATCAAAAGGTCATCCCTTACTGTTATTAATAGTTTTTGATCAGCGATAGCTTGGCCTTCTATCACTTCTAACGATTCGATATAACCACTGATTCCTATCTTAATTTCTACTTTCTGTTTATCTATTGTTTCAATTAAGGCTAATTTCTCCCACTCATATACGTAAGAACTTTCAGTAACAAATAATTTCTCTACTTTCCCGTAACAAGGACTATACACGCCTTCTATAACCGTCTTCACTTAATAAATTCCTCCTCTTAATTAATTTGCACTGAAATGTCGCATACCCTATGAAAAGTTCTAATCCATCCACTCCTTCAATTTAGAGATTTCAATTACTATTTATGCAAGATACGTACCAATCCCAATATCTATGTGAAAATTAAGATTTCGTACAAAAAAATCTACATAACCGCAAAATTTTTCTATCGTTTGAAAAGTTTTAAAAGAAAAATAGCAAAAAAATTTTGCGATTTTGTTAGAATTTTAATAAAATTATAAAGAGTCAGTCTTCATAGGGTGAAACGAGGAGAAGATGATACATGCATACAGAAGAAATTAATTTTAAACAAATTATTGAAATGAATATGTTATATGAAACTTTACTCAATGAACTCGATATCGGGATTCATATTATTAATGAGGAAAGTAAAACGATTATCTATAACCGCAAAATGATGGAAATTGAATCAATGGACCGCTTAGATGTACTATATAAAAGTCCTTTAGACGTATTTGCATTTGAAGAAAATAAAAATAGTACTCTTATAGAGGCATTAAAACTTGGAAAAACAAACAAAAATATAAAACAAACGTATTTTAACAATAAAGGGCAAGAAATTACGACGATTAACGATACTTTCCCTATAATAGAAAATGGAAAAATTAAAGGCGCTATTGAAATTTCAAAAGAGATTAGTCACTTAAAGCAACCAATAAGAATGAATACTTCTCGAAAACAAAATACTAAATTTACCTTTGATCACATAATTGGTGATTCTGGAGCCATTCAATCCATCATTGCAGAAGGAAAGAGAGTAGTTCGTACATCCTCATCTATACTCATCGTAGGAGAAACGGGGACTGGCAAAGAACTATTTGCACAAAGCATCCATAACGAAAGTCAGCGTTCAACAAAACCATTTATTTCACAAAACTGTGCAGCTATACCTGATACCCTAATGGAAAGCTTATTATTTGGTACGAATCGAGGTGCCTTTACAGGGGCAATAGATAAACCTGGTTTATTTGAAGAAGCAAACGGTGGGACTTTGTTGTTAGATGAAATCAACTCATTAAGCCCAACGCTTCAAGCTAAGTTACTACGGGCTATACAAGAAAAAACAATACGACGAATCGGGGGCGCACAAGAAAAAGAAATTGATGTTCGTATTATAGCAACTATTAATGAAGACCCTCTTGAAGCTATTGCACATAATCGATTAAGGGAAGACTTATATTACCGATTAAGCGTCGTTACTTTATGCCTTCCACCTTTACGGGAACGAAAAGAAGATATTGCATATCTTGTTCAGCACTTTATCGAAAAGTATAACATTCAATTTGGGCTCGGCGTAACGGATGTAGATGTAAATGTAAAAGAATTCTTTTATGCATACGCTTGGCCCGGAAACGTACGAGAATTGGAACATATAATTGAAGGTTCAATGAACTTAATAGAAGATGAGAACATCATTACAGCTTTTCATATACCAACTCGCTTTCGCGAACTAATAAAAAAAGAATTCAATATGCAACCTTCACTAACTACTCACAATACGGATACACCTAAAACTTTAAAATACACAATAGAAGAAATGGAAAAGAACTACATCAATCGAATTCTTAAAGAGAATAATGGTAATATTTCACAAGCTGCAAAATTTTTAGGACTAAGTAGACAAAATTTACAATATCGAATTAAAAAACTGCATTTACACATATGAAATGAATCTTTCTCCAAGTGCAAATAATCACTTGGAAGAATACGCTAAAAAATACATGTAACATGCTAGAAAGGGGCTATATATATGAG
The DNA here is from genome assembly GCF_018332515.1 of Bacillus hominis. Lineage (GTDB taxonomy): Bacteria > Bacillota > Bacilli > Bacillales > Bacillaceae_G > Bacillus_A > Bacillus_A hominis. The sequence continues at coordinate 41,438 of NZ_BOQD01000045.1, forward strand.
TGATGATAAAAAATTAAAGTTATTACACTACTTATACCTTCTCCCTGCCGTTCTATGTATGATGTTATTCATTAATGGTGATATGAGTAGCTTCCCTTATGCAAAGCTATTAGGAACAATTAGCGGTTCCTTTGCAGCTATTATGCTTGCCGCTTTTTGGAATTTGAAGTTGCGTATGAAAAGAGAAAAATCTTCTTAAACGAACAAAGTTAATTATCATAAAAAACACGAGACGTTTACCGCTCTCGTGTTTTTTCATTCTACTTTCTTTATCTCAATGATTTGAAATTCAGCTCAAAATTAGTTATATACTGAAAAAATACACTTTAGTAAAACCGACAAATTTCGACATTATATTTTCATTATATTTGTTATCATGTAAGTTCTAAATCTGACATTTCAACATCTCTGAAGATTGTTTATATAAAGTGAAACTTTAATCAGTGGGAGTTTTACTGCCCGGCAAATAGCAGGATAAACTTCACTTATGTTAATAACATGTAGTTCATTTTGTTTGAACTAACAAATTGTGAGTCGGATGAAAAAGCTAATAAATATTTTCTAAAAGGTGGTTACTATGAAAAGAACAGCAGAATTTGTATTAGGATTAATCGGTGGTATATTCGGGATTTTATGTGCATTCATCGCTTTATTTATCGGAGGCATAGGAGCAGCAGTTGAAGCTGACGGAGCTAATCAAATTATTGGATTAGGCTGGGCTGCTGTAGCTCTTTCAATATTGGGGATTGTTGGATGTGTTATGGTTAAGAGCAAAGCTAAAGTAGGTGGCATTATGATGACTATCGCTGCCATTGGTGGATTTATTTGTATTTCTATTGTTTACTTATTACCAGGTGTTTTATTATTAATCGGCGGATTAATGGGGATTTTCCGAAAAGATAAGACTACTGCATCAGCATAAAAGAAAAAGCACTCAAATGAGTGCTTTTTTCTTATCCATATCTTTTCTAAAACTCAACATTCTCCAAATACAATCCACTCGCCTCAGCAAGGCAATTAATTTGATTTCTCTGTTTATCCTCTAAAATTTGCGGGATTGCGTCCGCATCTAATTGTCCTAATCCAACTTCAATTAATGCTCCAACAATTTTTCGGACCATATTATGAAGGAATCCGTTACCACTTACTCTAATTTGTACGAATCCTGCTTCTTCCATCACTTCAAGTGTATATACTTCTCGAACCATAGACTTTTTCTTTGATTTCGCATTCGAAAAAGCAGTAAAGTCATGTGAACCAACTAAATGTTTCGCAGCTTCTTTCATGCTTTTCACATTTAATTTTTTATTCACATGCATGCTGTATTTACGCATAAATGGATTTGTATGCTCTTCATTCCAAATCTTATAAAGATATGTTTTTGCTTTAGAATTGTAACGAGCATGGAAGCGATCTTGTACTTCTTCTACATTCGTAATACTAATATCGTTGGGTAAATATTGATTTAAATATTTCTTCACTTTATGTTCTACTAACTTCTCATCACTTTGGAAGTTAGCAACTTGATTTAAAGCATGTACACCAGCATCTGTTCTGCTGCAGCCGATAATTTCAATTTCTTTTCCGATCATTTCAGATATTACGCTTTCAATTTTCCCTTGAATCGTATTGTCGTTATTACCAAGACGCTGCCACCCTTTATAACGCGCACCGTCATACTGAATCGTTACTTTATAATTGTGCATAGTATTCTCCTTCATAGAAAATATTCCCTCATACCATGAGGGAATATTAATAAACTTTACTTTCTAACAAGCTTCACTACATTTTCTACATGAGCTGTATGCGGGAACATATCAACCGGCTGTACATACTCCACGTCATAACTCTTCATTAATGCTTGTACATCACGTGCTAATGAAGAAGGATTACAAGATACGTAAACAACTTGTTTCGGTTTCACTTTTAAAATTGTTTCCAATAATTTATCGTCGCAACCTGTACGTGGTGGATCGACAACAATTACATCTGGACGCCATCCTTCTTTTACCCATTTCGGTAACCACTGTTCAGCTTTACCCGCTTCATATTTCGTATTTGTAAATCCGTGACGCTTCGCATTTTTTCTTGCATCTTCAATCGCTTCTGGAATTACATCCATACCACGTACTTCCGCTGCATCATTTGCAAGCCACAGTCCGATTGTACCAACACCACAATACGCATCTACAATTTTCTCATCGCCTGTTAAAGCAGCTGCTTTTTTCGCTTCATCGTATAAAACAACTGTTTGTTCTGGATTTAACTGGAAGAATGCACGTGCTGATAATTCAAATGATAAATCACCTAGTGTTTCTTGAATTACTTCTTTTCCAGCTAATTTAAATGTTTTATCACCGAAAATAACAGATGTTTTACGCCAGTTTACGTTTTGCATAATTGATTTCACACTTGGCATCTGTTTTTGTACTTCTGCTATAAATTGATCTTTATTTGGTAATTCTTCTTTTGTTGTGATAAGTGTAACTTGTACTTCCCCTGTTTGAACTGCAGTACGTGTCACAATTGTACGTACTAAACCTTTTTGTTTTTTCTCATTGTAAATAGAAACATTTAATTTTTCTAATATACGTCTTACAACTTTTGTCGCTTCATTCGTTGCTTTATGCTGAATCATACAATGAGAAATATCAATTAACTGATGTGAGTTTTGTTTATATAACCCTGTAATAACCTTTTCGTCTTTACGTCCTACTTGTAGTTGACTCTTATTACGATAATGCCATGGATTTCCCATACCAAGCGTTGGACGAATTTTCTCTTCTAAACTGTTGTTCATATACTTCTCGAATGCTTGTACAACGATATCACGTTTTTGATTTAATTGTTCTTTATAATCTAAATGCTGCAATTGACAGCCACCGCATTCCTCATATACTGGACACGGTGCTTTCACACGATGTGGTGATGATTTACGAACTTTTTTCACTTTCGCTTCAGCGAAGCCACGCTGGATTTTCGTTGCTTCAGCAACAACTTCTTCTCCTGGTAATGCCCCTGGAATGAAAACAACTTGTCTCTTAAAATAACCAACGCCTTCTCCGTTAATCCCAAGACGTTTAATTGTCACAGGAAACGTTTGACCAACTTCCAACTTACTCTCATGTTGCTTTTGTATCATTATTACACCTCTACTCTATACTTTTCCATAAATATAACGCTGCATAACTGCAGTATGGTTCACACTCTTGTTTCACTTTTTCTAAAAATACATCATCAGGTTTATCCTCTAATCGAAATATCCCTTGCACCGCACGCTGAATCCCAATGTCAGTTTTCGGAAACATATTTTTCCGTCCAAGCCCAAACATTAAAAAGTTTTGCACTGTCCATGCACCAATCCCCCTAATCGGTAACAATTGTGCCGAAACCTCTTCTTCCGCCCTGGTTTCTATACTCGCTAAGTCTAATGTACCGCTAACAATACTTTGACCTAATCCTACTATATATTCAGCCTTTCGTTGACTAAACTTCTGCTCTCTCAATTCCTCTATTGAAATATTTGCTACTATTTCCGGAGTGGGGAAAAAGAATACACCATTCTTCTCTGTTCCATATCGTTTTACAAATTGTTCTGTTAACACAGTAGCAAATTTCAAATTTATTTGTTGATGAATGATACAGCGAAGAAGACAAGCGAAATAATCAAATTCTAAAATAATTGGAGTATAAGCATATGTTTCAAATAGTGGACGTAATGATGTGTTTAAAAAATGATTTTGTATATCTTGAAACGGTTCATTCCAATGAAAAATGGCTCTCATTCGTTTCATGACTTTCTCCGGATCTCCTGTTTGACTAGAAATCCAAAACTGTGGATTTTGAACAGTACCAATCCCTTGCAAGCGAACAACAACCTGTTCCTCATCTATACAAAGCGGGACATAAATGACTTTCTCATCTAATTGAATGACGTTAAGAGGATCAAAAGATAACCGTTTTAATACCTCTTCAAAATGATACGGATACTCTAACGTAACATGTTCGCTCCACATACGTTTCCCCATCCTTTTTACACATCATTATAGCATGAGAAAACCGCAAGCATACATGCTTACGGTTGATTGCTTTTTACTAAGTCATCTAGACTTTTAAAATGATACCCTTTCTCGCGCAAATCATCAATGATTTTCGCAAGTGCTTCTGCATTATCTTTCGAGATTGCATGAAGTAATAAAACAGATCCTGGATGAATCATCGTCATTACATTGTTATGCGCATATTGCCATCCTCTTTGCTGATCCACTTTCCAATCAAGAAATGCAAGTGACCAAAATACATTATAGTAGCCCATTTCTTTCGTAAGAGCTAATGTTCTTTCACTAAATACGCCGCGCGGAGGACGTACATATTTCACTTCTTTTTGCCCAGTTACTTTTTTTATTTCCTCTGTCACACTCGTTAATTCTTCACGAAGTTTTACATCATTGACTGTTGTAAAATCAGGGTGACTCCACGAATGATTTCCAATAATATGTCCTTCATCCTTCATTCGTAATAACAAATCTTTTTGTGTTTTAATATAATGCCCTGTTACAAAGAAAGTTGCCGGTACTTTTTTCTCTTTTAATACATCTAAGATTTTCCCTGTGTATCCATTCTCATATCCATTATCGAATGTTAAATAAATATCTTTTTTCTTCGTGTCCCCTAAATAAAACCCACCATTTTTTTGTAGTAAATCCGTATATAGTTTCCCTGCATCTGGTACTGTTTCATTTTTAGGACGCGGAATCCCCCAGTTATGTGGAGTATTTGTATAAGCCAATGTTGAAACTGGAACAAGTGCCATCATAATTGAAAAAATGAGACCTATATATAACCATTTATATTTCATAAATAGTCTCCTTTCCATATATAATCGTACCTGTAGTTTCTGTTGCTGTGCATTCTTTCATGCTAAACATGTTTTTCTATATATACCAAAAAAATGCACCTCGAATGATTCGAGGTGCATTTTTGTTTACTTAAATACTGGCTCTTTAAAGCTCGCTAATTTTTCAAGTGATGTTTTATCAACATCAGCATGCAAACTATTACCATGAGAGTCCATCGTTACAACTGCTTTAAATCCTTCAATACGTAAGTGCCACATTGCTTCTGGGATACCAAATTGTAAGAAATCAACATCTTTCACTTCTTTAATACATTCAGCATAATATTGCGCTGCACCACCAATTGCATTTAAGTACACACCACCGTGTTCTTCTAAAGCAGCTAATGTTTTCGCACCCATTCCACCTTTACCAATTACAGCACGGATACCGAACTTTTTCATAATATCGCCTTGGTATGGTTCTTCACGAATACTTGTCGTTGGACCTGCCGCTTTAATTTGCCAGTTGTCATTCTCATCTTTTACTACAACTGGACCACAGTGATAAATAACTTGTCCATTTAAGTCTACTGGACAATCATTATCCATTAAATGCTTATGGATTGCGTCACGGCCTGTATACATCATGCCATTAATTGTTACAACATCACCAACGCGAAGTTCACGAATTTGTTCTTCTGTAATTGGTGCTTGCAATACGATTTCGCGCTGCTCTGTTTTTTCTTGTACTTCGTGCTGAAGTGTATCGTCACCTTCTTGATATAGCCAATCCATAATTTCTCCTGTTTCAGGATGGATTTTCACACCAAGGCGGCGATATGCCCAGCAATTATACGCAACAGATACGTAAAAGCTAGCTGGCAAACGATTATATACGCCAATTTTACAACCAAGTAAAGTTGTTTCTCCGCCAAATCCCATCGTACCAATGCCAAGCTTATTCGCATTTTCTAATACGTACTCTTCAAGTTTTTGTAACTCTGGTACTGGATTAACATCATCTAATGTACGGAATAATTGATTTTTTGCTAATTCGTAACCTGATGTGCGGTCTCCCCCGATACCAACACCAATTACACCTGCACTACAACCTTGACCTTGCGCTTGATATACTGCATGAAGAAGGCATTTACGAATTCCTTCTAAATCACGACCTGCGCGTCCAAGTCCTTCTAATTCACACGGTAAGCTATACTGAATATTTTTATTCTCACAGCCGCCGCCCTTTAAAATTAAACGTGCATCAATATAATCTTTTTCCCATTGCTCAAACTTAATAACTGGTGTACCTGGCCCTAAATTGTTTCCGCTATTATCTCCAAAAAGAGAATCAACAGAGTTAGGACGGAGTTTACCATCTTTTGTCGCCCGCTCAAGCGCACTATAGATAGCTTCCTTCAGTTTTAATTGATTCACACCAACCGGTGTATAAATTTTAAACGTTGGCATCCCTGTATCTTGGCAAATCGGCGAGATATTATCATCTGCCATTTTAATGTTATTCGTAATTGTGCCAAGTGCCATCGCAGAACGAGTCCCTGCATTTTCTCGTTCCTTTGCTTGTTGAATTGCACGACGAACATCTTTCGGTAAGTTCGTTGACGTTTCAACAACTAGTTGATACATGCTTTCTTGAAGCTTTTCCATTGTTACTTCCCCCTCAATTGTGAACGCTACCAAAACGTTATGAGATGAAAATTCCATCGTTATGCTCTTCAGCTTTTTATTTATCACGCTATTAAAGTATAAATGAAATTTTTCACAACTTGATTATACCTTTTTTTCTATATTCCTTCTATTATCCGTACAGAAAAAGGCTACCAATTTTGTATTGGCAGCCTTTTTAATATATTATTCGTCTTTTTTAAATTGCTCACATTTTAATTCTAATTCATCTAACATCGCAAGAAGACGATCTACATCTTCTAACTCTACTTCTTCAGGTTCAATTGTATCAATTACTTCAATGAACATATTTAAACGCTCTTTTAAATATACTAATTGTGTATCTTTATCTTGAATTGCTTTTCCCATGAAGGCACTCTCCTTTTAATTCGAGTTGCTTTTATTATACCGCAAAAATGATTGCTATGGGCATGAAATTTCATCAATTTTGTCACGGTCATCCGCTATAATGTAAGCCTTCTCTCTTTTTCCGCCAAAAAGTTTCACTTTATAAAAAGTACATATTCTTCTATTATAGAGAATGGACAAATTGTTATTTCAATAGTCAAAGGAGTATTTCATATGACGATATCACAAAAAATGAAGCCGATTACTCCTTCTTACGATCCATGGGAAGCGTATATGGACCTTGAAGAGTACGGCAAACTACTATTAACAAACGTTGAGTTTACAACGACGACATTATGCAATATGCGTTGCGAGCATTGCGCTGTTGGTTACACATTACAGCCGAAAGATCCAAATCCGCTTCCGATGGAGCTTTTATTAAAACGATTAGATGAGATTCCTCATTTACGTTCTTTAAGTATTACTGGCGGAGAACCTATGCTTTCAAAGAAATCCGTCGACAACTATGTAACACCACTCTTAAAATATGCCCATGAACGAGGCGTTCGCACTCAAATTAACTCAAACTTAACTATAGATTTAGCACGTTACGAACAAATTATTCCCTACTTAGATGTATTGCATATTTCACATAACTGGGGAACAATTGATGACTTCGTTGAAGGCGGATTTGCAATGATGGAGCGTAAACCTACGTATGAACAACGTGCAAAATTATTCGAACGAATGATTACAAATAGTAAAGCTCTATCAGATGCAGGTGTACTCGTATCAGCCGAAACGATGCTAAATAAACGAACTCTACCACATATCGAACATATTCATCGTCAAATCGTTGAAGAAATGGGTTGTAAACGTCATGAAGTGCATCCGATGTATCCAAGTGACTTCGCTAGCACACTTGAAATTTTAACAAAAGACGAAATTCGAAAAGCAATTGAACATTTATTAGAAATTCGTGATGAAAATGTATGGATGTTATTTGGAACATTACCTTTCTATGCATGTAGTGATGATGAACGCGATTTAGCTACATTTAAGAAATTACATGAAAGTAAAAATGTAACTGTACGTAATGATCCAGATGGCCGTTCTCGTTTAAATGTAAACATTTTCGATGGAAATATTATTGTGACGGACTTTGGTGATGTTCCACTTCTAGGAAACATACAAACACACACATTACAAGAAGCATATGAAAAATGGTGCGCTTCAAAAACAGCAAAATCATTAAGCTGTCATTGCCCTGCTGTGAAATGTCTTGGACCGAATGTTCTTGTAAAAAACAGCTACTATCCAACAGAAGATTTCTTATCAAAAAAATCAAACCTTATGTTATAAATAAAAACGTCAGCTTATATGGGCTGACGTTTTTTAATTTCATTGTGAATGCGACGAGGAAATAAATTTAAAAAACAAATGATCATGAATTGGAATAGCTGCCCCAATTCCTTGAGAAGTAACATTTTTTACAACAAGCCTTTTTTGATTTCCCTTTAAAACAAGGTACACTTCTCCAAACGTTACTTTTCCTTTTTCATTTACTGCTGGCGTATAAGCGTATAAATATCCTAGTTGACTTGGACTAATATTATATACTCGCTCATGTCCAGTACCATAACCAATGGTTGTTTTAAATGAAAGTGGCAATTGTACTTTTTCAAGTGCTTTTAGTAGCATCATTTTTTTCACATCTGTAGCATCTTTCATATCTGCTGTTAAATCGCCTTCGATTGTCTTTTGAGTTTCTTGTTTATAGCGAAGTGGATATAAGCGATCTCCTCCGCGATTATCATACACATTTCGATTCACTTGTTTATATTCCCAATTAATCGATGTATCTATTGATTCATAATTTAATGCCCATTGACCTAAATAAATTTTCGCCCGGTACCCTACCGCAAGCGGTGCATTCGAAATTGTTGTTTCATTAAACATTCGAATTAAATCGGGATTTTCAATTTTGATATTTGCCGTTTTCAATAATTCCTGAGCAAACTTACTTGGCTGCAAGCGCGGCAAATCTTGTGCATCATTTGGAAACGTATTATCTTTTGAAATATTTAAAACAGATGAAGGCATTTTTGTTCCTACTGTTGTCTTTGCAAAACTCATGTTAGGAAATAATAAAATAAACGAGACCATAGTTGAAAGACATATGCTGTATACTCGTTTCACCTGTCTGGCTCCTTCCTATGTAAAGGTATATATACTACTTCATTTATTGTTTTCTCTGAGCACAATTGTTATGCCTATTTTTCATAATAAATAAAAACCAATTCCCATAATGACATACGCCGCTAGTAAAGTGCCGCCTTCAAACCAGTTTGTATCTCCATCATTGGAAATCGCAATCGTTAAGAAAACGGCTGTAATCATAGACACAAGTTCTGGTATGGTAAATACTAAAGGCATCCTCTGCGCGAAGAACATAGATAGCAATACTAATACAGGAGCAACAAACATGGCGATTTGTAATGTAGAGCCTATTGCAATTTCGACTGCAATATTTACTTTATTTTTATAAGCCATAATAATTGCAGATGCATGTTCCGCTGCATTTCCAACAATTGCAACGATAATAACCCCTATAAATAACTCTGACCAACCAAATGATTTTGCAACAGTTTCAAAAGTATGCACGAGCGCCTCTGATACATAAGCTACCGCCAGTGTTGCTATCGCTAAAATAAGGAGTGCCTTCCCTTTCGACCACTCTGGCTCTTCTTCATGCGCTACTTCGTCACTTTTATGTTGATATACACCACGGTGCGTAACTAACTTAAATAGCAATGCAGCAAGGTACATAATAATCATGATGATAGAAACACCAATACTTAATTGATACGTCTTTCCAGCATCCATCTTCATTGAAAAAATCTCCGGAATAACAAAGGCTACGACAACAGCAAATATTAATAAAGCTGAATTATGTCTTGCATCATAAACATTGAAACTTTGTCTTTTATACTTAAGGCCACCTATAAAGAAGGATAACCCTCCTACCAGTAATAAGTTTCCAAGTACAGAACCAGTTAAGGAAGCTAAAACAACTTCTGTTAATCCTGCCTGAAGTGCAAAAATTGAAATGATAAGTTCAACCGCATTACCGAAAGTTGCATTTAATAAACCACCTATCCGAGGCCCAGAAACGATTGCTAAACTTTCTGTCGCCCTCCCCATAAAACCAGCTAATGCAATAATAGTAATGCAGTATACAACAAACATAATGGTTTGTGGCCAATGAAGTGTTTTTCCGATTACAGAAAGTGGTACACCTATAAGCGCTACTATAAGAAATATTTTATTAAACATGCTTTTCATCCTTCCATCGTATGTATTTCTCCTCGATATTATTATTATTCATCTCCTAACTTGTCCGATTTCATCACAATTACGTTTAAAAAATTGGAATGAAGAAAACAGTATAAAAGATATTGAAATCATCTTGTTTGAGCAGAGAGAATTATAAATTATGAAAAGAGGTTAAAAATATGCACTTAAAAGAAAAAATCGCAACGATTATTCAAGGACAAAGAACTGGTGTGTTATCTACTGTACGTAACGAGAAGCCGCATAGTGCCTTTATGATGTTTTTCCATGAAGATTTTGTACTATACGTTGCAACAGATCGAAAATCAAAAAAGATAACAGATATTGAAAATAATCCAAATGTACATGTACTACTCGGACGAGAAGGAAAAAAATTAGATGAAGATTATATAGAGGTTGAAGGCTTAGCTTCAATCGAAGAAGATTCAACATTAAAAAACAAGTTTTGGAATAATAGCTTAAAACGCTGGTTACTTGGTGCCGAAGACCCTAATTACGTGCTGATAAAAATCAATCCAGACACAATTTATTACATCGATAGTGCTGGTGCGACTGAGCCCGAGTTTTTACGACTATAAAATAAAACAAGCCCCCTTAGGTGGGCTTGTTTTGTCGAAAGGTTCTTCTGAAAAAAATAATAAAATAGGTGGAACTTTCTAAAGATTCTGTTATATAATAGCAGTAACTTAAATAAACTGTATTAAAACAGATTGAGAGGGGAAATAAAATTGATGAAAAGAGAAGAACGAAAAAATATGATTGAGTTTATTGAAAAGAAAAAAGGGATTGAACGTGACGAATTATTATTTATGACGGATGATGAAGTAGAACATATTTATAATGTAACGTACTTTTTATATGAAGAAATAGCAGAGTAGTATAATAAACCCCCACCTTATTAAAAATATAGGGCGGGGGTTTATTTCGTTATTTATCCCGCTATTTGCGGGCAGTAAAACTCCCACCTCAAAATTCAGGTGGAGCAAAGAAGTTAGGTGGGAGTCGGGCTAATAATCAGCGGGGGATGAACCACCACCCCCACTGATTAAAAGTTCACACTATACATGACAATGAGAATGATTTTCATGTATAATAATGTAAGATTGGAGGAATTTTACTA
>NZ_BOQD01000046.1 GCF_018332515.1 Bacillus hominis
CAAAAGGTGCACCTTTTGGGGTTTTCTCTAATGTTTATAACGTAACAACTCTGAAACTGTTACAAATCGATACCCCTGCTTTTTCAGCTCAGGTAAAATTTTTGCTAATGCCGCCACTGTTTGACTACGATCACTTCCTCCATCGTGCAACAGTACAATATCTCCACTTTTAGCATTTTTCACAACATGATTTACAATGGATTCTGTACCTGGATTCGCCCAATCACGAGGGTCTTGATGCCATGACCATAGAACAATTTGATACCCAGCTTTTTTTGCCGTAGTAAATACAGCATCATTAATATATCCACCTGGGGGACGGAACAATAAAGGTTCTTTCGCCCATTTTTCAAAATATTTCTTTCCATTTAAAATATCATCTTCTAATTTTTCATCTGATGAATTGCTCGCATACAAATGATTCATCGTATGATTTCCAACTTCATGTCCTTCTTTCAACACTTGCTTTACTAGATATGGATTACGCTGAACTCGAAATCCAATCATAAAAAAAGTCGCTTCTGCCTGATATTGATGTAATAAATCTAGAATTTGCGGCGTGTATGTTGGATCTGGTCCATCATCAAATGTGATTGCAATGACCTTTTCATTATTTGGCACTTCCCACGTTACATAGCCAGTTGGCTCTAACTCTTTTCTTAACAACATTTTAGCTTCCACTTTATCCACTTGAAATATATGTACTGCACAAATTAAAGAAAAAATTAGTAAAATAATTTTTTGTTTCTGCATATTAGCGCCCAAAGTTTTGAGGTTGCTGAACTCACAACAACCTTCTTTCACTTTTCTAATTGATCGACGTTTTGCATTATATTTTGGAGATTACTTTCATATTGCTCAAGTTGTGGACGCTGCGTTTCTGATGCTACTTCAAGTGCATTTTGAATCTGTTCGTACGCCTCCTGAACTTCTTGGCGCAACTCTTTTAAGTCATGACCGTAATTCGGATCATTTTTCACAATATTATTGAATGTATTTTCCGCTTGAACAACTCCTTGCTGTGCTGCTTGAAAAGCTTGTTGCTTATCTTTATGATATGGCATTATACTTTCCCCTTTCTGTAATAGTTAGTCCCCTTTATCTTTACCTTTTTTTCTAAAAACATTCTCGTATAAATTCGCAAACTTCTCTCATTCTAAAGAGAAAGAGGAGGTGTCACATACAATGGGAAAAAACAATCGCGAATCTAAAGAAAAAAAAGGACAACCTGAACCATTAAGCGGATCTCATAAAGTAAAAAACCGTAACCATTCACGCCAAAAAAATCATGCACATCATGATATGTAGAACAAAGCATTCACACTAGCTACCTTTACCACATACAATGTTTATATTTTTCCATTTATTCTTCACCCCTACTTCGTTCATGCATAACATAGTATGAATTGAGATTTTACGGAGGGTGTCTTACATGGGCAAGAAAAAGAAGGATTGTCTTTTTCATGTTGATGGTTTCGAAGAATGGATGGATCAATTTTGTTCCGATTCTTGTAGTAATTTTAGTTTTCCAAATCAAATTCATATTGACCTTTGTGAAACTGAACAAGAATACATTTTGGAAACAGATGTACCAAATGTGACTGAACAAAATGTACTCATTAAAAAGATGGAGACAGGCCTAAACATTTGCATACTTCATAAAAATACTGCTTTACAGCGGATTATTCCTTTACCCGCTAATATTATTTATAAGAAGATGCTAGCCTGCTCAGAGAATGGATTTTTAGCCATTCATATTTCCAAAAATGAAGTTGCTAATACGGATGAAAAGAAAGTTCTTTTTTCAAATTGAAAGTTAAAATAAAGTGAAACTTTAATCAATGGGAGTTTTACTGCCCGCAAATAGCGGGATGAATACAAAAATAAGCCCCAGTCGTCTGCTGGGGCTTATTTTATTTCGCATGTAATTCTAAATTACAATTTCTATCATCTCTTTTTTTCAATAAACCTTTTGTAACTAAAAGTACAGGAAATGCTACAGTTGAAAATATAGCTAGCGCTGAAAAGACAATAAATCCATTTTGATAACCGTAGTAATCGAGAAGTACTCCCCCAAGCCATGGACCAATTACTGCTCCAATTCCTGAAAACCCCATTGCTCCAAAATACGTTCCTTTTAAATGTGAAACAGCTATACCATCTATAAATACATCCGTCATTGAAAACATGAGAACTTCTCCAATTGTAAAAATAATTGTGCAAATAGCTGCCCCTAACATGGATTCTACTAGTCCAAATCCAAATAATCCCCCGCTCACAAATAACGTTCCAACCATAATAGACGCTAATGGCGTATACTTTTTACACATTTGAATAACAGGGTATTGAATAACTACTACCGTAATTGCATTTAAAGCTAGCATATATGAGAACAACTTCACTCCATCCTGGAATATATGTGCATTTGCAAAATATTGAGATACTGTCGTCGTTAAATGGGAAAAGCCACAATTACTCAAAATAATCCCGACTAAAGCAACTAAAAATACTACATCCTTTCGCAAAATACGAATTGCATTTAACATTGTAACAGGCTTTTCTTTATTTATTTTCTTTCGTTCCAGTGGATACTTCTTAAATTGGAATGCCAATATAGCTGTATATAAAATGTATACTCCAGCTGCTACTAAAAAAGGAATTGTTGATTTTGCGCTTCCAATCTGTAATCCGACAAGTGGGCCAATCGCTACTCCAACATTGATTGCACCGTAACGCAAATTATATACGAGTAAACGATACTCTGGTTTCGTTAAATCTGATAATAATGCTCTTGACGTCGGTTCAAAAAAAGACCGACATAATCCATTCAAAGCATTTAATAAAAAGAAACTTAAAACATGATTTGCAACTGAAAAACCTATAAATACAAACACCCAAGCGATCATGGACCATATTATAATCATATTTCGGCCGAACCGATCCGATAAATTCCCTCCGATAAAACTAGCAAACACCCCAACAAGTGCACTCGTTCCGATAATAGCACCCGTCATTCCAGCCGATACGCCTTTAACAGTCGTTAAATAAATTGCTAAAAAAGGAATACTCATTGACGTGGCAAACCTCGCAAATAAAGTCCCTATTATAATTGTCATTCCTAACGGATGAATATTTTGCAACTTCCCCTTCATCTTCAAACCTACTCTCCCTGTTCTTACATAAAAAAAGAAAGCAAAGGATCTGCTTTCTTTTCCCTTTTTATACTTGAGCTGTTGATACTCGAGTTGTTCTCGTTATATCCATATCAATTCCATATGTAAACTGTAATTCTTTACAAACATCTTTAATTAAAATTGCGACATTATACTTTTCATTAAATTGTAAAACTATGTTTTCTACTTCTTCGTATGTATACCTATATTCTCCTGTAATGACACTTTTTAAATCAAAGCATTCATTAATGCACAGTTGTACAAGTAGTTGGTCATATTTTTCTAGTACATCTTCTTTCTTCCAAAGTAACTCCTTTACATATAACCGATCAAATTTCACACTTTCTCGGTTACAGTCCGTTAAAATCCGGGTCATTTCATTTAGTTCTCGATATAATTCAGAAATATTTCTGCTTAAACTAAGCAGTTTATCTACGCCGTTTTCATATGACATATTTATTCCACCCCCGCATTTTCTTCCTATTATAGCAAGAAAATTCTAAAAATAGTTTCTTTCTTCTGAAATATTAGGAAACTAATTTCAATTGCTTTACAATGAAACTAGCTAACACGAAAGGGGAAAGAAAATTGGAGCAAAAATTATATTACATCGACGCTTATAAGAAAGACTTTACTACTAAAGTTATAAAGCAAGATTATTGTACAGAAGGAAACTTATATGTTGTCTTAAATGAAACTGCATTTTATCCAACAGGCGGCGGACAACCAAACGACACTGGAACTTTAAATGGTATTCCGGTAAGTAACGTTGAAGAAGTAGATGGAGAAATTCGTCATTTCATAGTAGAACAATTACATACAGAAGAAGTAGAGGGTAAAATAGATTGGAATCGCCGTTTTGATCATATGCAGCAACATACAGCTCAGCACATTTTATCTGCTGCTTTTTGGGATCATTTTAACATACCAACAATTGGGTTCCACCTCGGAAAAGAAACGGTAACAATTGATTTAGAAACGGAAAATCTTCCTACGGAAACAGTTGCAAAGGCAGTGCAAATTGCGAACAAAATTGTTTTTGAAAACCATCCAATTCGTATAGAGTGGATGAACTTAGAAGAAGCGAAAACATTACCTCTTCGTAAAGAACCGACTATGACAGAAAATATACGCGTTGTTATTATCGAAAATTATGATTACAACGGCTGTGGCGGAACGCATCCGAAACACACTGGTGAAGTAGGTCCTATTCAAGTACTAGGATGGGAACGCAATAAAGGTGGTATACGCTTAACGTTTGTCTCTGGTTGGCGCACACTTAAATTAATGGGGCAACAGCAACAAATTATGAAAGATGTTTCTAAACAATTAAACAGTAACGACACTGATATTCCAGCAAAAGTAACACAACTTCTTACTTCTCAAAAAGAAAACGAAAAAGCAATACAAGCAATGAATGAAAAATTATTATTTGCAGAGGCAAATGAACTACTGCAACAGTCTGCAGAAATACACGGTGGAATACTTATTTCTAAAGTATTTACAAACCGCTCTATGCAAGAAATTGCAAAACTGTCTGCTATTATTACAGAACAACAAGAACATGCAATTACATACTTCGTTATTGAAAATGAGGACAAATTACAATGTATTCTTGCTTGTGGTAAAGCAGTGACACTCGATATGAATGCTCTTTTAAAAGAGGCCCTTCCTACAATTGAAGGAAAAGGCGGAGGAAATAAAAAGAGTGCTCGTGGTGGTGGAAAAGCGATTATGGCTGGGGATGAGTTTTTAAATCAACTTGTTTCTTCTTTACAGTCAGCAGTGTAAAACATTTTAAGGAGATGGCGTCTAGTCAAATTTCAAACTAGAGACATCTCCTTATTTTTTTGCATCCTACATAGTAATACGGTAAATGAAATTACAGGAACGACATTTCGACAAGAGATATCGATTTACCGACAAAAATCGGTATTCTAAGTAGTTGATATTTACAAACCAATATTTTGTTTTAAACCTTGATAACTTCCTGCATTCAAGAAGTTTTCAGATGCAAGTTTAGTAAATTTATCAGAAAAACCATAACTACTTAATTCTTCTATCGCTACCATTTGTACATCATGAATTGGGTTGAGATCAAATTCATTAGACGGAAGCGTAATTTCCCCTGTAATCCTTTCAAGCAGAAACGTAATATGCAATAAAGATGGGCTAGCATCTGGTTTATCACAAACATAGAGTAGCTTCTTAATTTTAACTTCTAACCCTGTTTCTTCTCGCATTTCCCGAATCATTGCTTCCTCTAACGTCTCACCATTCTCTACCCTTCCTCCAGGTAAAGACCAATTGCGATTAGCAACTTTTTGCTTTACTAGTAACACCTTTTCATCTTCAGTTAAAATTCCGGTAACACGAACTTGCATTACATTTTCCATATGTAATCTCCTCTTCCCATTATATTTACAAATTAATCCTTCCACAAAAAGAACGTATGTTTTATAATTAAAGAAAATTATGGAAGAAAGAAGTTGTTACATTCATGCGTCCACCTTTAACAAAGTCTATATCACTTGAAGATTTCCAAAACTATTATTGGTTAAAAGCAGAACTGCAAACATTTTGTCGTGAACATGATTTGCCAGCTAGTGGCTCTAAGATCGAAATAACCGAGCGTATCTCCCATTATTTAACTACTGGTAAAATATTAAAAAACAGCTCCGGTCAAAAGGTGAGTAAAGCCTCCCTATCCTATAAAGACCTTTCCCTTCAAACTGTTATTACTAACAATCACCGCTGTAGCGAAGATGTTCGTGCTTTTTTCAAAGAAAAAATCGGAGCAAACTTCCGCTTTACAGTAGCTCTTCAAAAGTTTTTTAAAGAGAATGTTGGAAAAACATATGAAGACGCGATAACGTTTTGGTACGAAGAAAACGAACGTAAAAAAGACCCATCCTATAAAACAACTATCGGTACACAATTTGAATACAATCGTTTTACGCGTGCTTTTTTTGAAGACCCATATAGCAAAGGAAAATCAAAAGCTGATGCTATCGCTGCTTGGAACGAAATAAAAGCAAAACCTGGTAGTAACGTTTATGTTCCTCAAAAAGTAGAAAACTAGTTATCTTACTAGTCTTCTACTTTCTCAAATAATAGAGCAAGCCCTATCCCACCACCAATTCCTAATGTCGCAATTCCATATTTCATATGCTCTCTTTTCGCCTGATAAAACAAGCGCGTTACAAGCATAGCACCAGATGCACCGTACGGATGACCGAGCGCAATTGCGCCACCATTTACATTTAACTTTTCATACGGAATTTGTAACTCCTTTGCACAGGCAACAACTTTTGAGGCGAATGCTTCATTTATTTCAAAGTAGTCGATGTCTTCTATTTTTACATTCATTTCGTTTAATAATTTGTTCACCGCAAATATCGGACCAGTTCCCGGAAGATTTGGATCCACTCCAACTACAGCACTATGAACGAAACGAAGTACAGGCTTGTATCCTAATTTTCGTGCTTGCCCCTCTTCCATTACAAGAACTGCACACGCCCCGTCGTTTACACCACATGAATTCCCTGCCGTTACTGTACCATTTTGTAAAAATGCGGGTTTTGTTCTTTTAATAATTCGTTCATAATTCATTTCTGGCTTTATAGGTTCATCTAACAATCCATTAAAAGACAATATTTCATCATGTATATATCCTTTTTCTAATGCTTGCAATGTTCGTTTATAACTGAGGCAAGCATACTCGTCTTGCATTTCTCTCGTGATGTTATAACGTTCTGCAACATATTCAGCCGCTACTCCCATATCAGGATCGCCAATTGTTGCCGGTGAAAATCGCGCTCTATTTTGAAAAGGTGATGTACTTGTACTCTCTACTCCCCCTGCAATATAACAATTACCTGCTCCGCCTTGAATGAAATGACATGCGGTGCGAATCGCTTCCAATCCGGCACCACATTGCCGGTCAATCGTTACACCCGGAATATGATAACCAAGTCCTGCTTCTAAAGCAGATAATCTCGCAATATTCCCTCCTGGTCCAACAACATTCCCTAATATAACATCGTCTATTTCTCTCTCAATTCCTTTACTTAAAAATGTAAGAAGCGGCGCTGATAATTGCTGAACTTCATAGTCTTTTAACATCCCATTCCTCTTACCAATAGGTGTCCTTTTCGCTTCTACAATAACCGCTCTATTCATATATCTTCTCCTGGTTTTCAATCATATTTTTTGCTGCAACACGAGCAATCTTCCCGCTATTTGTATAAGGTATTTCATCAACAAAATGCCATTCTTTCGGTATTTTAAAAGAGGATAATCGTTGTAAGCAAAAACTCTTTAATTGTTGCTTCGTAGCACTTCCTTTTACGATAGCGACAGGCTTTTCACCCCAATAATTATCTTTCACACCAACTACAACAATTTCTTCAACAGTTGGATGCGTATATAACAAACTTTCTATCTCTTCTGGGTAAATATTGATTCCTCCAAATAAAATCATGTTCTTCTCTCTACCAACAATATATATAAATCCTTCTTCATCTTGGTAACCCACATCCTGCACTGTCATCCAACCATCCTTGGACAATTGCGGGATTATAGCTCCATCCAATACATAGCCCATAAAAAGCTGATCACTTTTTACATAAACAGTTCCTACCTCGCCTACCTGTACTTCTTCTCCTACTTCATTACATATTCGAACTTGTACATTATGACAAGGTTTCCCTACTGAATTCGGCTTTCTTTCACTCTCTTTATCGACCAATGCCGTTACAAAGCTTAGCTCCGATGCACCATAAAATTCATATCTTTTTGCATAAGGAAACATATTCTTCATCTTTTCTTTCGCTTCAGCTTCCCATTTCGCTCCTGATGAAATAATTTTCATTTCACTTTCAATTACTTTATTTTCTTTATACAAAGACTCAAGCATTGTAGGAACTGTATACATTACAGAAATATTCTCTATCTTTATACTAGATAGTACTTGAACTGGTACAAACTTTCTCATTATGTGTACCGTTTGCCCTAAAAATAATGCACTTATTGCTCCATATAAGAATAAAGAGTGAACAAGCGTCCCAGCTATTAAAATAGAATCTGTATTTTTCATATAAAAATCATATACATTACAATCAAAACTATGTACCCATGACTGTTGAGCACGTAAAAACGCTTTTGCTTTTCCAGTCGATCCTGATGTAAATCCCATATAAAAAGGAACGTTTTGTACATTTTCTACAGGATGATATGTAGGAAGATAGTTCTCAATCATTTCTTTCCATTCTTCAATCTCAATAATCCTTCCTTCTTCGCAGGATATATCATTGAGCCTATACTGCTCCGCCACAATAATCTCCGGTTTACTAATCGCTATTTTTTCTTTAAGTTCATCTCGTTTCCATTTTATATCTAATGGCACACAAACCCATCCAGCCATTGCAGCACCAGCAAATAGTTGTAAAAACTCCATGCGATTTTCTAATACAATTGCTATAGTTTTATTCTTCGATTCTTTTTCATTCAACCAGTTTGCTATTTTACAAACTGACTCGAACCACTCTTTATATGTTAAAATTCTATCATTTTCCTTAATCGCTATTTTATTTGGTTGTAAAGAGGCATGCTTTTTGTATTCTTTTGTAATCCCCATATGAAACGTCCTTTCTTTACAAAATAATAAAAAGAAACACGCAATTAGCGTGTTTCTTCTCTCTTATCCCGCATTTGTATATTTTCTATTCTTCAAAGCAGGCGTAATAATATGTTTCAATGAACGATGTAATCTCGTCACGAGAATTGCTGCTATAATCGCTTTTATACAATCACCTGGTAAAAATACGACACTTACTTTCATCGTTTCCCATACGGAAATATCCATTACGAAAGCTTGTACAATGATACCAAATACATAAACTACGAAAATACCACCAATTATATTAATGCATAATACTTTTATAATAGAAACTTCACGTAAACGCTCAATTAAATAACCAATTACAAATGCTCCTACAATATAACCAAGTAAATATCCTGCACTTGGCCCAACAAATACACTTGGACCACCACGTCCACCCGCAAGTAATGGTGCACCAACTCCTACAATAAGTAAGAAAATGAGTTGACTTAGTGCTCCAAGACGTGATCCTAACAGTCCACCCGCAAGCATAACTCCAAGTGATTGTAAAGTAATCGGAACTGGTGTAATAGAAAGAGCAATCGGAGGGATTAACCCTAACACTCCCATAATAGAACTAAATAAAGCGACGAAAACTAAATTTTTTGTATTCATGTTTGCTTCTCCTATTTGTAAACTTAAAGTGAATTTCAGATAACATATTACAAGAATTATATTATCTTTCAATTCACTTTTTGTCAACTTGGTTTTATCATAAGTTTACAAATGGAGATTCAATTATTTCTCTTTATGCAAATGCTCAAGTTCTTTCCTAAGCGCCTGTTTTAAAAACTTCCCAACAGATGTTTTCGGAATTTCCTCCATAAATACAATATCGTCCGGTAACCACCACTTTGCAAACTGTGGTTTTAAAAACTCATATAGTTCTTCTTTTGTAACATTACTATTTTTCTTTTGAACAACGCAGGCAACTGGTCGCTCTTGCCACTGCGGATGAGGAACTGCAACGACAGCCGCTTCAAATATAGCGTCATGTGCCATTAGAGCATTTTCAAGGTCAACTGAGGAAATCCATTCTCCACCGCTTTTAATAACATCCTTCGTACGATCAACAATCTTTACGCAGCCTTCCTCGTCAACCGTAACGACATCTCCTGTATATAACCAACCGTCACGAAAACCTTCGACAGTACGCTCATCGTTATAATAGCTTGCAGCGATCCATGGCGCTCGTAAACATAGTTCTCCCATCTCCGTACCATCCCACTTCACTTCACCATTTGTACCGACTACTTTCATTTCTACACCAGGGACAAGATATCCTTGCTTCGATCTTATCTCAAGTTGTTCTTCATACGCCAAATCTGTTTCATAGCTTTTTAGACGTGCAAGCGTTACGAGTGGACTCGTTTCAGTCATGCCATATGCATGTACGAAAGGAACATTATATTTTTGCTCAAACGCTTTAATAACACTTTTTGGTGCAGCTGCACCACCGCATAATATTCTCGTAATACTAGATAAATCGTAACTATTATTTTCTAACTCTTGTAAAACACCGAGCCAAATTGTCGGCACACCCGCAGCTATCGTTACTTTTTCAGTTTGAATCATTTCTAATAAAATTTTCGGAGTAAACATCGGCCCCGGAAGAACTTGTTTTGCCCCAAACCAAGTAGCCGCAAAAGGAAGTCCCCAAGCGTTCACATGAAACATTGGCACAATAGCCATTGCTGCATCACTTTCCGATAAAGCTGTCGTGTCCGCTAACCCGAGTGCCATACAGTGCAACACTGTACTACGATGTGTATAAACAACACCTTTCGGATTTCCTGTAGTCGCTGACGTATAACACATACCAGCTGGTGTAGTTTCATCAATATCTTTAACAAACTGGAAATTTGGGTCGCCTTCTTCTAAAAGTTTCTCATAATGATATACAGGCTGAAGTGTAGTTTTCGGGAGCTCATCTTTATCAGTCATAATAATGTATGCCTGTACAGTCGATAATTCAGACTGGATATTCTCAATAAGTGGTACAAGATCTTCATCAATAAGTAAAATACGATCTTCTGCATGTTGAATAATGTATGAAATATGTTGGGGAGATAAACGAATATTAATTGTGTGTAAAACGGAAGCAATACCTGGAATAGCAAAATATGCTTCTACATGTCGATGATGATTCCATGCTAACGTTCCTATGCGCTCGCCTTCTTTAATCCCAAGCTTTTTTAACGCACTTGAAAGTCTTCTCGTTCTTTCCCCTAGCTGCTTATACGTTAATGTCGTAACTGTATCATGTGTCCGTGAAATGATTTCTTTCTTTGGGAATAGCTTTTCTGCCCTTTCCATCATAGAACTAATTGTTAGAGGTACATTCATCATCATATTGTTTACATCCTCCCTTTAAAGCGTTTTCATTTTCATATATTATAACAGACTTCTACAAATATTTACGATATTTTTCAGTATTTTCTGAATTATTCCTTTGGAAATAATTCAAACAATAAAAAACATGTTTTGAATACAACGATTCGAAACATGTTTTTCTCTTATTTATAAACTATCTATTTTTTTCTTACTTTCTTTTTTAGTTTAAAAATGAATCGAGTGCTATATTCTTTATTTTCCGAATCACATCCCGCTCCAATGCTATCAAGGTGTAACTCATTAAAACCATAGCTAAAAAAGCTAACGAAGCCTCCGTAGCTAATCCTTCCCCCTCAATATTTACGCGATAAGGCGTAGGCAATTTCCGATTTATGTATAGTTGAATCATAACTTATAAATCCACATGTCCCTATGAGTTTCTGCCTCTCTTTTAATACTATTTCAAGAGGAGCGACTTTTTCTTTCTCATATCGTTCCACGATTTTATAAATAAACTTTTCGTATCATTTAGCGATTGATGTTCATCCCATACAGTATAAGTTGTTAATTTATTATCCGAAGCATACTCGAATATATGTAAAATATCACTCATATCAATTTTTCTTAAGATAAGACGTTCTGTATACAACGTTGGATACGACCACTTCTTATCAATCATAACGGCTTCTGCTTAAACTTTTCATAATTCCGTACTTTTAATGAGAGAATATGGCCACAATCCGTACAAATATAAGCATCTACTGGAGATGATGTAAACATCGTTTCCTTTTTCCTTATTTGTGCATATCCGACAAACTCACCTTCTCCTATGTTATGAGAACCGCAATTAGAGCATGCCTGCACGTCTTTCTGTTTCATGAGAGCACCACCTTTAATCTGTTTCTACATCCCTTCGACAGTCCACTTCCATTTCCCTTCCAAAAACCTTCTTATTCTCTTACATTACAACAGGAATCCTATTAGAAAAATCGTATATATACTACGACTATATTTTTTCATGGAGGAATCTTATGAGTACTATTATGACAGTCAATGCAGCACAAGAAATTGAAAATGCGGAAATACATATGCTTTCTTCTAGATTAGAAGCACTACAAGCAATAAGCGGAAACCCAATGCAAGTACAAATGAAAAAATTTGGGAATGCCACTGCCTTTTCATCAAAAGTAATTGCTGGTCCTGCTTTTAATACGATAAAAGGCATTACATTTACAAATACAGATGAGATAGATGAAATCATCTCTTATTATCAATCACTACAAATTCCTTGCCGTTTTGAAATCACACCAGCGCAAGGCACAACTGAACTATTTCAACATTTATCTCAAAAAGGTTTTTATCAATCTAGCTTCCATACTGCTTTATATAGTATACCGAGAGAAGATTCATCACTTCTTCCGTCTAACATTTCAGTACGCAAACTGAAAGAAAATGAGTTTCATACTTTTGCAGATATTTATGTACGCGGATTTAATATGCCGTCTTTTACAAAAGATGGTGTCCATCAAAATAACGAAGTTCTTTACAATAAACCAGGCTGGCATTTTTTCATATCTGAAGTTCAAAATATCCCTGCAGGCATTGGTGTACTGTATGTAAATAAAGGTGTCGCCTCATTAGCTGCTTCTGCTACTTTACCGGAATTTCAGCGTAAAGGTTGTCATACTGCATTAATTCAAAAACGAATAGAAACAGCTATAGCAACAGACTGTCATTTAATAGTTGGACAAGCTCGATTTGGTAGCGGTAGTCAAAATAATATGGAACGCGCTCATTTGAAAATCGCTTATACGAAATCAATATGGACTGCGAAAGACATGTAATTAACATTCTTTCTCTTCTCATTACAATCTTATACATTTTATCCCGCTATTCGTCGGGCAGTAAGACCCCCACCTCAAAATTCAGCGAAAGCAAAGAAGTTAGGTGTGGGTCGGGCTGCCCGTAAAAGCCTGATTGGTGAAGGCTAATAATCAGCGGGGGATGAACAAAACCCCCACTGATTAAAGTTTCACTTTATGACAATTCCTTTTCTATCCTATTAATCATTTGAATATTCAAACCGGATTTGTTACGCTATTACTAGATACATCATTCAACTTGCAATATGAAAAGAGAATTCTAATCAAACTACAAGGAGGAGAAATGTATGACAAAGCATGATCATGGTTTAAAAGAAAAAGTAGAAGGTGCCATCGATAAGGTAAAGGGTGAAGTAAAAGAAGTTGTCGGAAAAATAACTGACAATAAGAAATTACAAGCCGAAGGAAAATGGGATAAGGTGAAAGGCACTGCTAAAGATACAGTTGGTAATGTAAAAGAGAAAATATATGAATATAAAGAGCATAAAGAAAACAAATAAAAAAGAGCCATCTGGCTCTTTTTTATTTACCCTCACTCTTCTCTAACACATATAAATCTTCTTCAATATTAGATAACTTCTCAGTTACAAGTTTTCTAGCATCTCCAATTGCTTGATTGTATGCAAATGGTCCAATTAATTTAATCATTTCTTCTATTAAACGTTCTGCTTGGAAACGTCCAATCTCCTCTAAATCTTCTTCAACGAAAAATTGCTGAATTTGTGCCACAAGCTCTTCTTTTTTATCAGTTGGTATTTTTATGTTCATCATCATTCGTTACTCCTCTATATTTAAGATAATACTTTTCTTAACTCTACCATAGAAAAGCGATTTCCTGGACAAGTTTTTGTAACCCCTTCTAACTCCCTATGGCCGAGTATATTTCCTTTCTCTATGGCAAACTGCTTCATAAACATTTTACATAAAGAATATAATGAATTCATTTGTGCAGTAGTTGGATCATATTTATCAAAATTCCCCATCATACATATTCCAATTGTATCACTATTATTATCTTTCGCATGTGCTCCAATATGTAAACCTCGCCCTTCGACTACAGTTCCATCTTCATCAATAAAATAATTGTAACCAATCCCACTCCATCCTCTTACCTTTTGATGAAATTCATGAGTTTTATACACATCCCATCCATCTTCTGACGTATGATGGATAATCAACTTATTTACCTTTGCTAAAGGAACTAACTCATCTTGAAATGTTAAATTTGCGCATTTAATTTCCATCTGAACTTCCTCCTTTTAAAAATCAATCGTAATAAGAGTTTTGTCATCTGGTCTTATTCTTTTTTCTCCCTCTAATCTTTCAATGATTGCTACATACTCTTCTATTCCATTCTTTCTTATATATACAACAGTTTGTTCTAATGACCAATCTGGGTGGAATAATCCATCTGAACAAATAAAAATCCCACTTAATTCTTCTACTTGTAATTCACCATATTGTAAATAATTCATTGCTTCTTTCATCCCATTTGCAACTGAATACCCATTTGGCATATTTGCAAGGTAACGATTGTATTTTAACTGTTCCCGAACGTCTTGAAAAACATGTTCTTCTGGTACAGATAAACCTTTTTTACGATCTTCTTCCCTCTTCTTTTTTGCTCGTTTACTAATTCCATTAACTGTGTCTTTCGTTAATACTTGCATCGCTCCATTTCGAAGGATTGCGACAATCATACAGTCCCCTAGCTGCGCATATTCAAGTTTCTCACTATCTATTTGAACTGCCGCAATACATGTGCACCACAGATGGTCTTTTCTTCTCATATCAACCTTGTGCTCTAGCATCTTGTTTTGCAATAATTCATTCGCCTTTGCAACTTCACCTTGTAAACCATTAATCTCCCGTAACGAAGTAAAATGACTTGCAAATACATGCGAAGCGATGTATGCTCCATTATGTCCTTCTTCATCACAAAACGGAACGAGCGGTGTCGCTCCATCACATACACCGTAAATCATTTTATCTTCATTACAAAAAAATGAATCCTCACACTCTTGTTTTAAAGGACTCTTCTGTTGGTACATTGCTATCTTCATATCTGTATCTCCCTCCCTTTTAAAAACTCAAACTATTTAGATTAATCTAATTTTCCAAAATACACTGTTTTTACCCAAAACTTTCAATATCATATATAATCTTGAAATAATATGAATTTTTTAGTGAAGGACGGGAAAGAGATGATCAGATTTCTTGGTGTTATTATTGGTTCTTTTATTATTGCGATTGCCTTTAATCTTTTCCTTATCCCCCACAAAATTTTAAGTAGTGGAATTGGCGGAATTGCTATTATTTTAGGGATTGTAACCCCTGTAAACACAGGTATTATTAACTTCGTATTAAACTTACCTATCCTTATTTTAGGATACATAGGTCTTGGAAAAAAAGTAATTTTTAACACAGTTGTCTCTGTAATTGTATTATCTGTTGCATTATACTACGTTCCAGTAAAAGTCGTAGCAACAGATCCACTTTTATCATCTGTATTTGGCGGTGTCATCGCCGGAGCTGGTATTGGTCTTGTCTTTAACTGCCATGGTTCAACTGGTGGATTTGATATTATCGGTATGTTGTTATCTCGCAAGCGAGATATTAAACTTGGTGGGTTCCTTATTGCATTAAATACAGTTGTTGTTGTCATTGCAGGATTTTTCTTCACTTGGGATGTTGCCCTTACAAGCTTACTTTCAATTTATGTAACTGGTAAAGTAATTGATGCCGTTCATACAAAACATCGCAAAGTTACACTTATGATTGTAACAAATCAAGCGGAAGAAATGAAAAAAAAGCTTCTTTCAACTGTAGTACGCGGAATTACGTTACTTGATGGCGAAGGTGCTTATTCAAACGAGAAAAAACGTGTACTTATGACAGTCGTTTCTCGTGAAGAGTTAGCAAGTATGAAACTAACGATTTCCGAAATTGATCCTCATGCATTCGTTAATATTACGGAGACTGTTGAAGTATTAGGATTGTTTAGAAAAGCGTAAAAAACTAGGTGGACCTTCACCTAGTTTTTATTTTCCATGAATTCAATTCGATTTCCAAACGGATCTGACACGTAAAATCTAATCACATCTGGTCGTGCATTATCATCTATTACTTCAACACCTTGCTTTATTAACTCTTGTTTAAATTCATCAATTTTCAAAACATAAAAAGCTGGATGCGCTTTTTTAGCTGGATTAAAGTTTTGCTCAACTCCGATATGAATCTCTTGATTCCCACACTTAAACCAACACCCACCACGCTTCTTTAACTCCTCTGGCTTTGGGATTTCCTCCATACCAATTTTATTACCATAAAATTCGCGCGCTTCTTCTTCACATCCTACGGGCGCAGCTACTTGTACATGATCGATTCCTTGAATATAATTTTTCATATTCCTTCCCCCTCTTCTATTCTAATGTTATAACGAAAACGCATCTCTGTAACTTACAAAAAATCAATAAAACAATATAAGCTTCTCTTATTACTTATTTTATAGCGCTTACCAAAATCAAGAAAATAAATTTTATTAGGTAATTCCCATTTTTTATAGAAATACACATCAAACCTATATTATAGTTATTATTAGATTCATCTTTTTTAGATGCCAGTTGTACGGAGGAAATATTATGAGTCGTAAAAAATATTCATCTACTCAAAAAAAGCGTCACCCAAACGTATCGGGACGCTTGCGAAACCATATACAAAATCGTTCTTTAACAGAAATGTATGCATCTCTTTTTGAACATAACCCTGATAGTATTATTTCATTGAATTTAGAAGGAGTTATTTTACATATTAACCCCTCTGCTGAAAGAATATTAGGTTATACTTCTAACGAATTGGAGCGAAAAACAATCACTTCTATTTTAGAAGCACATATTTCTGATCAAGTGCTACAATACATAAAAAATACTGCAGCTGACAATCAGAAAGAGTATATCATCTCTATTTATCATAAAGACGGATATTTACTAGATGCCGTAACAAAATTAGTTCCTATTTTTGTTAAAAACCGTTTAACAGGTGTATATGCCATTATGAAACCCCTTGAAAAATCAAAAAGAATTGAGAAAGTATTACAAGAGAGTGAGAAACGATTACGCACATTAATGAATTCAATGCCTGCGTTTGTTATTTTTAAGGATCATGAAGGACGCTGGCTTGAAGCGAATGACTATGCACTTTCTTGTTTCAATTTCCATAACGTTCCTTATCATGGAAAAAGAGATAATGAACTCATTCAATATAATGAAGCGTACCGAGAAGCTTTTTTGCATTGTGAAGAAGTCGATGAACTAACATGGCAAAAAGGACAAATTCTTCACGGGGAGGAATTCATTATACATAGAGATGATTTCGACCTAGTTTTAAGTATTTCAAAAGTCCCACTCTTCCACCCTGATGGCTCACGCAAAGGTCTTATAGTGATGGGCAGGGACGTTACCGAACTAAAAGAAACTGAAAAGTTATTACGAAAGTCCGAAAAGCTTGCAGTAGTAGGACAACTGACAGCTGGAATTGCACATGAAATCAGAAACCCGCTCACTTCATTAAAAGGATTTTTAACATTATTACATCCAGAAATAAATGAGGAAAATAAATGGTATGTGGATGTTATGCTGAGTGAAATTTCACAAATGGAATCTATAACAAGCCAGTTTATGGCGATGTCTAAACCACAAGTGTTATCTATTCATACATGCAACGTACAAACATTAATTGAAGAAGTTGTAACTTTTATTTTACCAACAGCAATTATGCATAGCGTTCATATCATTATGGACCATTTCGATTATATTTCTGACATTCAATGTGACAGTAATCAATTAAAACAAGTTTTTATTAACATATTAAAAAATGCGATTGAGGCGATGCCTGATGGTGGTAACATATTCATTCAAACAACTTCGTTAGAAAATGATTTTGTTTCAATACGCATTATCGATGAAGGGTGTGGGATTCCTGAAGAGCGCATGGCTCGTCTTGGCGAACCTTTTTATAGCTTGAAAGAAAAAGGAACTGGTCTCGGCTTAATGATGTGCTATAAAATCATTCAAGAGCATCACGGGAAATTATTCATTTCAAGTGAATTAAACATAGGAACAACTGTCGATATCCAATTACCAATTGCTATATCTCAGCCTGTAACAAACTCGTAACTATACTACATTAATATAGTAAAAGGCATCTACAAGATGTTATAAGTAGTTCAGTTATTGTGGAAAACATCTACACTAATACGCTAAAAAGCTCAAAGTCCCTATATGACTCTGAGCTTTATTTTTGTATAAAACGTATTCCATTACATCCACTCTCTTCCATGTTCACGAATGAATTTAATATCGTTTTCATAATGTTCAAGGTGTCCTTCATCTATCATTTTTTGGAAGTTCATATCGCCTTCTTTTGCTTTTCTTTTCATGTATTTACATAATCCTTCTAATCGTAGAAGTACCATCTCCAAATAATTCTCGTTCATACCCTCACTTTTATAGGACTCAAAAAACAATTTAACCCTTTGTTTTATACGGTCCGCATGCTGTAATGAATTATAATAAACTGCCTCACCTGTTTCCGTATAATAAACTCTACTTAATGGGACACAAGTGTAAAGAGTATAGGCTATGTCCCAAAGTCTTGGTCCAGGACCAGCAACATCAAAATCAATAATACCTACTGGTTTTTCGTTATTAAAAATAATATTATATATTGCAAAATCATTGTGGCATACAACCTCTATTTTATTTGGAGTATTATCCATCGGTTTCCAATCATCTGATAAAGGAAAATCACTCACAGCATCATGATAAAGACGGAGTATCTTCGCTATTTCTTTTAAAACATCATTAGACCACATGTACTCTTTTAAAGGATAATTACCAGCTTTCCCTTCAATAAATGATAATATCTCTCTATCTTTATCATCAATACCTAAAAACTTTGGTGCATAACTAAAACCTTTGTTTTCCAAATGATTTAATAGCTTATGAATTTTGGTACTGCCTTGCTTTAATTCTCGTCGAACAGTATCTTCCGAACGATATACGTTTGAGACATTCCCTCCCGTTAGCATTTCTTCATTTTCGTAGTTTGCCATCTAATAGTTTCCCCCATTATTAGAATAATCGACACTCCTGCTCATTAACAAACCAGGAACCTCTTTACTTCCCTTTATATTTTAACATAAATTCCCTATTATCTTTTAACCCCTTAAATTGCAACAAAAAAATCGAGTATAAAATCTTTATGATTTTACACTCGATTTAGTCTACTATTTATGCATGTGAAAACATTTTTTCATACCATTCTGTTGCCTTCTCTACTTCATTCATCGTTAATTGATGTCCTCTATTTTCCCAATGCATTGTTACATTAGCATTTGCATTTTCTAATAGCATCTTCAATTCCTCTGACTCAGAAGGTGAACAAATTGGATCATTTGTTCCAGCAGCAATAAACACTGCTTTCTCTACTAAATTAGGAAGTTCTATCCCTCTTCTTGGGACCATTGGATGATGAAGAATTGCACCTTTTAATGCATTTTCATAATGGAATAATAAACTCGCTGCAATATTTGCTCCATTTGAATACCCAACAGCTACGATATTATCTCTATCAAATTCATATGTTTTTGCTGCTTCATTTAAAAATTCATTTAATTCCTTCGTACGGAAAACAAGATCCTCTTCATCAAAAATACCTTCTGCTAATCGGCGGAAGAAACGAGGCATCCCATTTTCTAATACATTTCCACGAACACTTAATACAGAAGCTTCCCGATCAATTCTTTCTGCAAACGGTAATAAATCTAATTCATTTCCTCCCGTACCATGAAGCAATAATAGCGTTGGTTTTGACTCATCTTTTCCTTTTTGAAAAATATGTTTCATCATTTTTTCTCCCCTTTCAATTACTTATATAATTAGTCTAATTCTCTTACTTCAATTGGTAATAACCCTTGTTCAATCTGGTTTCTATGCTGATCATATCGCTCTGGTAATTTTAATACCTCACCCATCGTCTCTAAAGGTTCATCATGAGTGAAACCAGGAGGATCTGTTGCGATTTCAAATAAGATTTCGCCGTGTTCTCTAAAATAAATTGCATTAAAATAATTTCGATCTTGTACAGGAGTTACACCATATCCAAAGCGAGACACATGCTCTTTCCAGTCTAATTGATCGGCATCATCAATAGCTCTCCATGCAATATGGTGAACCGTTCCAACACCCATTTGCCCGCGTCCAATAGAATGTATCTTTAAATCAATTACATTTCCAATTTCAGCTGAAGAACGGAACCGCACAAACTCTCCCTCTTCTCCAACTTTTTCAAGTCCCATTACATGTTCTAACAATTCGGCAGTTTTTTGAGGTTGTGCCGATAGAAGAACCGCACCACCAAATCCTTTAATAGCTACTTCTGACGTAACTTCTCCAAAACTCCAATTATTTAATTCGCCTTCTTCTCTTTCAACTAACTCTAAATGCAAACCATGTGGATCATCAAATTCCAAATACTTTTCTCCAAAGCGAGTCATTTTTGTATAAGAAATATTGAACTTCTCCAATCTCTTTTCCCAAAATCCCATAGCACCTTTAGGTACAACGTAAGAAGTTATCCCTACTTGACCATCTCCAATAACACCTTGCTCTGCACCTGCCCATGGAAAAAATGTAATAATAGTTCCTGGTTTTCCTCCTTCATTTCCAAAGTAAAGGTGATACGTACCTGGATCATCAAAATTCACTGTTTGTTTTACTAAACGCAACCCTAATACACCTGCATAAAAATCTACATTTTCTTGTGGATGGCCTACGATTGCTGTAATATGGTGAATTCCCGTCGTCTTCTTTTCCATTTTCTCCACGCCCTTTTTTATTTCATTAGAAAAAACGTTTATTTACTAAAATTCATTATTCATTTTGTCCATATGATAAAGTTCAATCCGCAATGCT
>NZ_BOQD01000047.1 GCF_018332515.1 Bacillus hominis
ATTCTGTTCTAGTGTACTATTTAACTAATACACTAATACGAAAGGAGGGAAGAAATGAAAATAGAGTTTTCTCCAAATACACCAATTTACATTCAAGTAATGGAATACATAAAAAAAGAAATTGTAACGGGGCATTTATTGTCTGGCGATAAAATTCCCTCCGTACGTGAATTAGCGAGTGAATTACAAGTAAATCCAAATACGATTCAACGCACATTTCAAGAGTTAGAACGTGATGGTGTTGTTGTAACACGTAGAGGAATGGGACGATATGTAACAAATGAAGGGGAGAAAATTATGGAGCTGCGTAAAGACATGGCGAAAGAATTACTTCACTCTTTTATAGGTGGAATGGACAATTTAGGTTTTTCAGAAGACGAAATTCTTTCAATTCTTCGTTCTTCATTAAATGAGAAAAAGGAGGAGAGTGAATGACAGAGCTATTAAAAATAGAAAACTTATGGAAGAGATATGGATTGAAAGCGGTGATTCGTGAATTAAATATAGAGATTAAGGAAGGGAAAATTATAGGGCTTGTTGGAGATAACGGGAGCGGGAAAACGACGTTATTGAAAATGATTGCAGGTCTGCAGCACCCTTCTGAAGGTAGTATTACAATAGCTGGTAAGAAGGTAGGATTAGAGACGAAAGAAATTGTTTCTTTTATGTCCGATAAGCCAGTCTTTGACGATTGGATGACTGTAAAAGATGCTTTATTTTTCTATCGAGATTTTTATAAAGACTTCGATATTCAAAAAGCGGTAGATACGATCGCTGAATTTAAAATACCGTTAGAAGAAAGAATTACAGCATTGTCAAAAGGGATGATCGAGAAGCTACAAATCATTTTAACATTTTCTCGAACAGCGAAGTTATATGTACTGGATGAACCACTTGGCGGGATTGATCTTGTTTCTAGAGAGCACGTACTTGAGCTAATCCTTAAATTTTATCGTGAAGATTGTACGCTGCTTATATCGACTCATTTAATAAGAGAAATCGAAAATATATTTGATGAAGTAATCTTTTTGAAAGATGGAGAAATAATATTGCATGAAAATGTGGAAGAACTACGATTTCAAAAGGGCAAAGCAGTACATGAGCTGTTTAAGGAGGCCTATGGGAAATGAGTCAGCTTTTTCGTTATCTGTATAATTGTAATAAGAGAAAGATAGCCATTATTTACTTCGGATTTATTACAGTTTCATTAATTCTTTTATTTAATATGAAAGGAGTTTCAGGAGTTAGAATTTCAGGTAGGCAAGATATAATCATTATTATATTTTTTATCGTACTAAGTATAAATGGATTTGCAATTCTTCTAACAGGTATATCGTCTTTTCGAAAAATGCTAAAAAACTCTATGCTACGTTATACTTCTATTTCAGCACAAAAGTATATATGTGCAAATGTTTTATTTTGTGTACTACTCTTTATGATTTTGCTAGGAATAGGAATCATTTTTCTATACTATTTTTCTTTAAATATTTACAATGGAAAAACAGATTTAGGTGTTCAGCAAGCAATCCACAGTTTATATGATTATGGAATATTACATCATTTGTTATCTATTTTTTTATGGGGACTAGATTTTGTTAATATGCTAGTTTCAATTTATTTAATTATAGTAATTGTGAAGCTATTCAATGTGAAATCATCGATGAGTAAGATTGTTTGCATAGTCTTATTCGTCATTTTTATCGCATTTAATGGGGGAATAACGTATATCTTTCAGCAAATAGAAAAGTATATGTTTTCCATAAATAATATTGGATTTATAGATCAAAATGGCTTTTTAAATACATCATTCTATTCTGGCACAGATATTACAGTTTTAAATCTATGTTTTAATGGTTTATTAACAATTATATTACTAGTCGTTACAGGTCGTATCATCGATAAAAAACTAGAAGTCTAAAGGAGGAATCAGCATTGGGAAATGTAGTAGTGAAATTAGAAAATGTTCGAAAAAGGATTGGTGGAACAGAAATTATTCGCGGTTTATCATTTGAGGTTCGCGAGGGAGAAGTATACGGGTTCCTTGGGCCGAATGGTAGTGGTAAGACGACGACAATTCGTATGATGACAGGTCTTATTTCGATGACAGAAGGCGATATTACAATTTGTGGTCATAGTATTCGTACAGAGCGTGAAAAGGCGTTAGAACAAATTGGAGCGATTGTAGAGAATCCTGAACTATATGATTATATGACTGGTATGCAAAACTTGAAGCATTTTGCAAACATGGCAATTACCCCTATTAGTAAAGAGCGCATCGCTGAAATTGTAAAGCTTGTTGAATTAGAGCATGCAATTCATAAAAAGGTAAAAACATACTCACTTGGTATGAAACAACGTTTAGGAATTGCACAGGCGTTACTTCATCAGCCGAAGATTTTAATTTTAGATGAACCGACAAATGGATTAGATCCAGCTGGTATTCGTCAAATTCGTGACTATTTACAACGATTAGCGAAAGAAGACAATATCGCTGTAATCGTATCAAGTCACTTACTAAGTGAAATTGAATTAATGTGTGATCGCGTTGTTATTATAAAGCAAGGTGAGTTCGTACAAGAGTATAACTTACATGAACAAACGAAGCATGATGAAACAGTTGTAGTCGCATTTGAAGTAGATCAAGTTCAGAAAGCGAACGAAATTATTAAAGGTAAAGTACAAGGAAATGTAGCTGTGACATCTGTAATGAAAGAAGAGATTCCGCAAATTGTAAAACAGTTAGTGAATGCGGATGTACTTGTATATGGTGTTACTGTACAAAATAAAACGCTAGAGGATGAATTCTTAGCGATTACAGGGGGAGTGAAAGCGTAATGTTTAAATTAATTCAAAATGAATTTTTAAAGTTACATGCGAAAAAAGGTATGTACATTTTAATAGGTGTAATTGCAGTATTGGAGATTTTGGGAGTTTTAGCGATGATGAAATGGGGAGGAGGACATGAGTTTAAAGGATCATATGTAGATTTTGCAAGTTCAGAGATTGGTTTAATTACCTTATTTGCAACAATTTTTGGAATTACGATTGCTTCTCGTACAATTACTGATGAGTTTCAAAAAGGTACAATTAAGCAGTTATTAATCCGTCCGAGAAAACGAAGTACAGTTTTGTTCTCTAAATATATTACAGTGTTACTTACTATATTATTTATCATATTTGCTAGCACGTTAATCGCAATGATTATTGGCGGAATTGTAATGGATGGTAGTAAAACAGAATTAACGTTAGGAATCGTAATGAAGTCTATTTTATATCAAGTACTTCCATCTTTCTTCTTTGCAACGCTTGCATTTTTCTTAGCAAACGTATTTAGAAATTCTGTATTGCCATTAATTATTACGATGTTCCTATTTTTCTTACAAGGAGCAATTAATATGGTACTAATGATGTTTGCAAAAGGTGTAGCGAAATTTGTGGTGTTTTTCCATTTAAATTTAAGTGTTTACGACAGTAATAAATTAGTAAGCGGTGGAATGGAACCACCATTTACAGAATTTACGTTTACAACTTCATTATTACTTGTAGTTGCATACTTTGCTGTATTACTTGTAGCATCAAGTGTATTATTCCAAAAACGTGACGTATTATAATAGAAAAAATCCCCGTGTTAACGGGGATTTTTATTAACCAGTTCTTTCTTCAATCGTTTCAAGTTCCTAGCATGATGTCAGCGTAAAATATGGGGTCTTTTTCAGCTTCTTTTTGGTTTATAAAATGGAGCGAACACATATTTATTTAAGGATATAACTGTCACTAAGTTGAAGACTGCTATAATACCCATAAATAGATCAGTTAAATCCTATACTACTTGAATTGTAGTGACTGAACTAATACCATGTCAATTATAGCAATACGTTTATCAATGAAATCGTTTTAATAGATATATTGTTTGAAATTATCTGAGAAAAATAGGGAGATTTTCAACTATATTCATATTATAATTTAGTTATTCGGCTATTTGTGGGCAGTAAAACTCCCACCTCAAAATTCGGCTGGAGCAAAGAAGTTAGGTGGAAGCCCTGCTGCCCGTAAAAGCCTGATTGGTGCGGGCTAATAATCAGTGGGGATGAACAAAACCCCCACTGATTAAAGTTTTACTTTATATCATCTCTGGAGGTGTTCAATATGCAATATGCATTTTCACGTATAAGACTGCGTAGTTTTTTTGGATGGATGATTATAGGGATGTTCCTGACGATGATTCCATTAAGTTTATCAGGTGCTTCTGACAATACGATAGAGTTCCTGTCACAAATATCAATATTTTTCGTATTTCCACTATTGTGGCTATATTTAAAAACAAGTAAAAATAATGTTGTTTTTAAAAGTTTTTTTGATAAGCCCGGACGTTTACATTGGGGGTTAATTGTATTAGCAACGATAATGGGAATGATTTTTTCAGTCGGTATATCCCAAATTCAATTTTATATTTTAGCACATACTTTACCTGATTTCTTAGTTACCATGTTAGAAGGTGGAAATGTAATTAATACGAGTAACATATACATGACGATATTTACTTTCATTTCAGCATGTGTATTAGCCCCAATAATGGAAGAGGTTATTTTTAGAGGGTTTTTCTTACAGCGGATGGCTTACAAATGGGGGATTAAACGAGCGGTTATTATATCCTCTCTTATTTTTGGATTAGGGCATTTTGATGTTATCGGTGCTTTCATGTTCGGTGTTATTATGTGCCTTCTATACATAAAGACAAAAAATATATGGACGAATATTGCTGTGCATGCTCTAAATAATTTGGTTGCAACGAGTATGCAATTTGTAGGTGGAGATGGAAGTGACGCAATCTCGATTACTGAATTACAAGTACAAAGTAATTTATGGATCGGTATTGGTCTTGCGATTATCGGTTTATTATGGTTAATTCCTTTTACTTGGAAACAATGGCGTACTGTAAAAGAAGTAGGTGTGCCACCAATTCGCTTAATAAATGAAGAAAAAGTGAGGAATTCATCACTGGAAAATGAAATGTATAGCCAAGTTATACTAACGAATAGATTGATGGCGGTGGAACTGCCAGATGAGGCTGTCAACCAGCTCAAGTTAGAAGAAAATGAGTATGTAACAATAGCTGTAGAAGAAGATAAGATTATTATAAAAAAGGCGGATTATAGGCCGTGAAAAAGTAGCTCTCCGGTATGAAAAGGAGAGCTGCTTTTCAATTTGTAATAATTTCTACACGGAAGTTATTTCCATTTTTAACGTATTTAATATCTGTAACGATCCGAACTGTTTTTAGAAGTTCAACTTTTTCACCAATTCGAGGGATGGTCGGAACATTGTCCCAAATACCAAGCAAATCATCTAATTGTGCCGTTTTTTCATAAAACCAGATTTTCAATGTAAGGCCCCTTTCTCGAACTTTATGTATTTTAATACATAATATATTATTTTTATTCTTTTTGTAAGGGGTTTTTTATCTTTTTGTGAATAAAGTGAAACTTTAATCAGTGGGGGCTGTTCATCCTCCACTGATTATTAGCCCTCACCAATCGGGATAAAAATTAATTAATCTTCTGGGAAGATATG
>NZ_BOQD01000048.1 GCF_018332515.1 Bacillus hominis
CCCAAAAGATCTTTTGGGACGGTTTTTTGTTAGGAATGAGTTGCTCTTATTGTCGCATTTTGTTGTTAAGTCGATATAATAAAGCTACGTTCGATATATTTCAATTTGCGCCATTATAATTTCATTTACTATCGCAATCTTAACGAAGAGGAAAATAAATTTATTCAAAAGTTATGCTTTTAGGACGTTTTCTTTACTTAACGTATAGTTGTTGGTTCGGATAGATTTGCTCTTGTCGCAATCCATTCCTCACTTTAATTTCCTCAACTGTCATACTAAATTTCCGAGCAATGCCAACTAAAGTATCACCTTTTTGTACAACATATAGTGATGATGACACGACTTGATTTTTTTGTTCATTTAAAACAAGCAACGGATTCATCGCATTCCTTTTCTCCATCGTCCATCTCCCTTGATGCACTTCTAAATGTAAATGCGCTCCTCGCGATTCTCCTGTATTCCCTACCTCTCCAATTAGCTCTCC
Source organism: Bacillus hominis (assembly GCF_018332515.1). Lineage (GTDB taxonomy): Bacteria > Bacillota > Bacilli > Bacillales > Bacillaceae_G > Bacillus_A > Bacillus_A hominis. Next base: position 485 of record NZ_BOQD01000048.1, read on the forward strand.
TTTTGAAATATTATCCCCTTGAACTACATATCTCCTATTTAAATGCGCATAAACAGCCTCATATTCTCCATGTTTAATAAACACAACATTTCCATAACTACTTGAAAAATAAGACTTTGTCACCTTACCATTTTGAATAGCTGCAACAGGCGTTCCAATAGGCGCAGCTATATCAATACCGTAGTGTTTCCCATGTCTTGTCCCAAAATAATCACTTATCTGCCCATCAACAGGCCATATCCACTGATTCTCTTCAGCGTAAACATGTAATTGAGATAAAAATAATATACTCAATATCACCACGCCACATTTTAACGCTTTCATATACATCCTCCGTTTTCTAATAACCGTCATACCTTCTCTATTGTGGGATATTACAGAAAAAAGTATACAAAAAAAGAAAGTGAATTACTCCACTTCCTTCTCTTCTTTATTACGAAAAACAAGTGCACTGCGGTTATATTCCACATCTTTCACTTGTAAACGTGCATTTATTACTCTAGCAAGCGCAAATAAATAATCAGATAACCTATTTACATACTTTAAAACAATTTCATTGGTTTCTCCTTCTTTTTGCAATGACACTATACAACGTTCTGCTCTTCTTATAACTGTACGTGCAATGTGTAGTGCAGCCGATACCTCGCTACCGCCTGGTAAAATAAAACGCTCTAACGGCGGCGCTTCTTCTGTATACGAATCAATTCGTCTCTCTAAATACTCAACCATCTCTATCGTTACTTTATAGGGAATTTTCTTCTCTACTATTGCTAAATCCCCTCCACAATCAAATAGTTCATGTTGAATATTTTCAAGTTCGTTATAAATGTTACGAAAACATTCCTCTTGCAATTTAGACATGGCATATCCGATATGAGAATTCGCCTCATCAATTGTGCCATAGGCTTCTACACGTATATGATCTTTATCCACTCGGCCACCTATGACACTCGTTTCCCCTTTATCACCTGTTTTTGTATAAAGTTTCATTTCATCACGACACCTCTCTATTTATTTTCATTCTAATTATTAAAGAAAAAAACTCTACCATTTTTTATTTAATTGCACTTACAAAAAAATAAAAAACAGTAGAGCTTTTATTCATGATCACCTTTTAAAAACATGTATATCTAAATTATACGATTCGGTAAATATACAGAGAATGTAGTTCCTTCTCCAACGACACTCGATACAGAAATCTTCCCGTCATGACCTTGAACAATATTTTTAGCAATCGCAAGTCCGAGTCCCGTTCCAACTTTTTTCCCGCGCGTTCTCGCTTTATCAGCTTTATAGAATCGATCGAACAAGAACGGAATATCTTCTTCTGGAATACCAGCACCTGAATCTTGCACTTCGAAAGTAAGGCCACTATTTTTCGTATTAATTACAAGTGTAACATGTCCACCTGCATTTGTATGACGGATTGCATTATCAATTAAATTCGTCAATACCTGTTCCATACGGTCTGCATCAAACGGATATTGTTCAATTGGACTTTGGAAATCCACTGTTAATTGGACTTCTTTATCCTTTGCAATCCCTTGGAATTTACGGCCAATTTTTTCGACAAATGGATGAATATCTACTTCACCTATATGTAATTCTACATGACCACTTTCCATACGAGCTAAATCTAATAACTCATTTACCAGTTTACCTAAACGAACAGATTCATCATAAATAATTTGGACAAACTCATTAATTTCTTCTTTCGTTTGCACAATATCATCTAAAATCGCTTCACTGTATCCTTGAAGCATTACCATCGGCGTACGAAGTTCATGCGAAACATTCGCAATAAAGTCTTGACGCATCTTCTCAAGACGACGTTCTTCCGTCATATCACGCAACACTGCTACAGCTCCACGAATTTTCGTTTGATTATAAAGTGGTGTCATAAGAACTACGTAGTTACCTTTTTGCAAATTAATTTCAACAACTTGCTGTTGTTCGCTTTCTACAACGAGATGGAATAATTCAACAAGCTCAGATGGCAATTTTTTACTCAATTCTAATTCTTTTTCTTCTTGCCAAACTTGTAAGAAATGTTCTGCCGGTGGATTAATAACAACGACTTCACCTTCTTGATTTAACGTAATAACACCATCAGCCATACTACTCAAAATGCTAGTTAACTGCTCTTTTTCTTGCTGCAATGCATTCATATTAAACTTCAACTGCTTCCCCATTTGATTTAAAGCAGTTGCAAGCTCACCAATTTCGTCCTGAGACACCATAGGAGCTTTCGTATCAAATTTCCCACGCGCCACCTCAAAAGCCACCTCACGCATTTTACGGAGCGGTGCTGTAATTCGAGTAGATAAGAAGAATGCAAAGAAAGTTGTTAAAATAATCGCAATCCCCGCTGATAAGAAAATAAAGTCAGTCGTTCTCTCCATACCTTGTATTGGAACTTGTAAAGATTCATATACAAACACAGCACTTTGATTTTTGGACTGCACTGGTTTCCCGACGATCATAATATCATTTTCAGTGTTTTTATTCTTCCTACTATTAGAAGCTTTTCTAATGTTATTTTTAATTTCCTTTTTATCTGTAAAAACAGCTGCTAATTCTTTATCATTTTTCAAATCATCTATTGTAAGAGTAACTAATCCTTCTTGTTTCGGCGAAGAAGAAATTTCCTTACCATCTTCTACAATGATAATCCTTGAAAGTGGATCAGAAAATTTGTAAGCAATATCCTCAATCGTTTTTACATCGGCACCTTCTTCAATTAATTCCGTGACACTTGTTGCAACTTTCTGAAGCCTAGCTTCACTCATATCAACATAATACGTTCTAAAAAACTGTGAAAGTAAAATAGCAACAAATCCAAGAACAAACGAAACGAGAAGTAATATGGTCATCCATAACTTCCCTACTACACTTCTCCAAAGCATCAGTCGTTCACAACCTCAAACTTGTAACCAACGCCCCAAACGGTAACAATCATCTTCGCTGCATCTGGTGATTGTTTACTTAACTTTTCACGCAAACGCTTTACATGCGTATCAACTGTACGTAAGTCTCCGAAGAACTCATATTGCCATACTTCTTTTAACAATTGCTCACGGTCAAAAACTTTATCCGGAGCTTTCGCTAAGAATAATAGTAATTCATATTCTTTCGGTGTTAAGTTTACTTCATTACCATCCGCTGTAACGCGGTGCGCATCATTATCAATTGTTAAATGAGGGAACACAGTAACATCTTTCGTCGTTGTATCTTGTGTAAAGAATGTTGTTGGTACAGAACGGCGTAATACCGCTTTCACACGAAGTACTACTTCACGCGGGCTAAACGGCTTTACAATATAATCATCAGTTCCAACTTCAAACCCTTGTACCCTATTTACTTCTTCACCTTTTGCTGTCAGCATAATAATTGGTGTTGCTTTCTTCTCACGAACCCCTTTGCACACTTCGATACCGTCTTTACCAGGCATCATAAGATCCAATAGGATTAAATCATAATCATTTTGTAACGCCATTTCTAAAGCTGTATCACCATTATCCGCTTCTTCAATTGTGTATTGCTCTCTTTCTAAATACATCTTTAATAAACGACGAATACGATCCTCATCGTCTACAATTAAAATTCTTGATTCATTTTCCATTTCTACCCGTTGCGTACTTTTACCACAACGGTTTACACCTACCCTTCTACAATATAATGTTGCACCTATCCTCGTTTAATTAAGCATTTTTTAACGGTCCACTTCCCATATTATACTTCACAAGAATAATAAATTTTGTTCATTTTTTTTCCAAAACTATGTATTTTTTTTGAACAGTATATTTGGTCCTCGACATCATTTTACAGAATCAACCGCTACTTTGTCATGTTTTTCTCAAAAAAGAAGAAAAGTTGACAAAAATAAAATAGGAAAGTGACATACACTCTCCTATTTTATTTCTCTATGCATATGAATGTAAACCCGCGATAATTAAGTTTACTACAATAAAGTTAAACATAATGATTGCAAAACCAATTACTGCAAGCCAGGCGGATTTTTCTCCATGCCATCCTTTAGATAAACGTAAATGCAATACCGCAGCATAAAAGAGCCAAGTAATAAGCGCCCAAACTTCTTTTGGATCCCAACCCCAAAAGCGCGTCCAAGCGATTTGAGCCCAAATCATCGCAAAGATTAACGCCCCTAATGTAAATATCGGGAATCCAATTGCTATAGAACGATATCCAATTTCATCTAATAAATCACTATTTGTATTTTTTACTAACGGCTGAAGTGCCGCTGATACTCGTTTGCGTAAAACAAGTCTTAATACAATATAAAGTAGCGTTCCAACTATCACTGACCAAATAACAGTATTTAATTTTTTGGCATTTACAATCGCCGGAACTTCAACTGTCGGCTCTAATTTATTTTCTGTCAATAGCTTTCCTTCATGCGGTCCAACTAAAGCCGGAAGGTTATACTTCATTTCAACTTGTTGTTCATTTTTATCAATCCATTGAAACTTCGCTTCGTATTTCATACTAGAAAATACAGTTGTTACTCCAATAAATCCAACTGTACAAACAAGTGTGAAAACTACTGTCTCTAACCAAAATGTACGCTTACTTCTTGTTGATTGATCTACATTTTTCAGTAAATACATTACGCCTGTAATAAAACTAATTGCTAAAATCGCTTGTCCTGCAGCTGCAGTCGTCACGTGAATATGTAACCAATTACTTTTTAAAGATGGAATAAGCGGAGATATTTCTCTCGGAAACATACTTGCATAGGCAATTAATAAAAGCGCAACTGGTAATGCAAATAGTCCAATTATACTTACGCGGTACATAAAATACATTACAATAAATGCGCCAACAAGCATCATGCCGAAAAATGTACCGAATTCAAAAAAGTTACTAACTGGCGCATGGCCTGATGCAATCCACCTTGTAACAAAATATACTGTTTGTGCTATAAACCCTAAAATTGTAATCGTTATTCCTACATTTGCCCATTTATGACCCTTTTCTTTAATTGCTCCCCCAAAAAATAGAGTTGCAATTAAATATAAAATAAATGCGGTAAAGAGAAAGTTACTACTTATTTGCACCATATCGTTTCCCCACCTTAACTAATTTTTTTTATCAATTACTTTATCGCTTGGCTGCGGAATTGCTGTACCTTCTAGTACTCTTTCAATATCTTTCTTTAAACCGAACCAATTTTTATTCGTATGTCCTGCAATCCACCATTCATCATTAACACGTTGTATCCAAATACGGCGATGGTTCCAATACATACCTTGAATCACACCAACCATAAATATAAATCCTCCAATACCGAGAATCCAAAGCGTCAAATCTTTTCTTACTGTAAGAGCTGTTGCATTTTGCATTTCCACACCTGCAAATGACATTTTATATTTATTATTCCCGTCAGGCTCTATGTTTTGCTGAATACCAACAAAACTCACTTCACCATCTGGTGTTTCAGGCGTGGACATTTTAAATACGAATGCAGGATTGTTTGGTAATTTTGTTTTTGTATTTGGTCTTCCATTTTCGTCAAAATAAAAATCAGGGAAATAGCTTAATAGTTCTAGAGAATAACCATTTCCTAAATCATATTTTTCTGTAGGATTCGCTAAATCTACTTTAATCGGTCCCCACTTTTGATTATTTTCTTTATTTTGCAAGTTAAAGGACATACTTTTAAATTCACTTTCTTTATAATCCACTTGATAAACAGCAAATTGATCAAATTTCAGCGGTTCATTCACTCGAATTTCCGCTTCTTTTACTTTTTCTAGTTTCGGTTTTTGTCCTGCTATATTTTCGCCTACCGCTTTATATAATACAGCGTTCGTTTGGAAGTTTTTCGCAATCATTTTATCGCCTATACGATCAATCGCTTCATCATAAACTTCCTTGTCCTTGCTTTTATCATAAACTTCCTTTATAAACTTCTCATTTTTTAAATAGTATTGACCATCCGTCCCTGGTATTTCTTTCGTTTCACCATCACGTAACCAAAGTGCTTCGTCTACGTACATACTCGGTAAAAAACGAAGCATCGCACCGAATAAAAAGATAATAAGACCAATATGGTTTACATATGGACCCCAACGCGAGAAACGTCCCTTTTCCGCTAAAACGTTTCCGTCTTCCACTTTTACATTATAGTTTCTTTTCTTTAAATTCATTTGTAATCTTTCCAAGTCACCATCTTGCGGAGTGCCAGTCCCGTATAACCTTTGTCTCTTTAAAAAGCTTGGATGTCTTTTTACACCTTGCTTTTTTAAAGCTTTATAAAGCGGAATGACACGATCCAAGCTACAAATCACTAGTGAAATCCCTATAGAAGCAATTAACATCATGTACCACAATGAACCGTATAAATTATTAAATCCTAATTGATAATATAATTGTCCTAAAAATCCGTACTCCTGCTTATAATATTCAGCTGGTGCAATCCCTGGAGTTATGTACATTTCTTGCGGAAAAATAGTTCCTATCGCTGAAGCAGCTAAAGTGATTACGATTAGCCATACGCCCACTTTTACAGAAGAGAAAAAGCTCCAAATTTTATCGACTATCGTTTTTGTTTGCGTGAGAGATCTCCGAGCACTTCCCTCATAGCGCATATCCAATAGTTTTACATTTTCATTGCTTTCAAATGGTTTCCCACAAGCTTCACAAAAAACCGTTCCTATCGGATTAACATGTCCACATTCACACTTAATTTCTTTCAACACTCTCACCGCCCCTGTATCTATATGTACTATTGTATATTCTAACCTCAAGTTACCGCAATACTCAGAATTTTTAAACCAGAGGCACTATGGGCATGCACCTCGTATGTAAAGGCTTTCTTTCTTACGGAGTAATTTTCTTTAAATATCCTTCTAACTGTTCTTTCGTTTGTTCACCTATAATTTGCTCCACTACTTTTCCATCTTTATCAATCAAAAAGCTCGTCGGTAATGGACCCACTCCATATGCCCCTATAATCTTTTGTCCTTTATCGATTGCAACTGGGAATTTCAATCCATATTGGTTCACAAAGTTCTTTACTGCAATATCTGTTTCATCTGCATCTAACGCAATAATTTCAACGCCTTTTTCTTTATACTTTGGATATAATTCATTCATATAAGGCATTTCTTTTTCACAAGGTTTACACCAAGTTCCCCAAAAGTTTAAAAATACCCCTTTTCCCTTTAGGTCTTTTAGTTCAATTTTCTTTCCTTCCAAATCCGTCACAACAAAATTAGGTGCTTCTTTTCCAATTTGCATTTTCTCTTTATCAGCGAAAAACCCTTGATAGAGTGTAAATCCTACAGCACCGCATAAAATGAGCAGAATGATTACACGAAATAATAAGCGATTTTTTTTCATATTGCCTCTCCTTTCTTCGACAAATGTATGTATTATTTTCTGTAAAGGTTGTATTGAATAAATCACCAGCAGAGCACTCCACTGGTGAATTTTTAACTCTATAGCTTATCTTGGCTTTGTAGAAGCTAGTGCACGTAATTGTTTCACCTCATGCGGCGTCAATTCTCTTGCATCGCCAGGTCGTAGGCTCCCTACTTCTAAGAAAGCATAACGTTCACGTTTTAATTTCACTACTTTACAATCTAACGCTTCAAACATACGACGTACTTGACGATTACGTCCTTCATGAATCGTTAATTGTACAATCGCCATCTCTTTACGCTTGTCCCAAGAAATAATTTTCACATTTGCTGGTGCTGTTTTTCCATCTTCTAATGCAACACCTCGTTCTAACATGCGAATTTTCTCACCTGTTAATGGCCCTTTAATTTTTGCAACATACGTTTTTTCAACTTTATATCTCGGATGCATTAATACGTTTGCAAATTCCCCATCATTTGTCATCAATAATACGCCAGACGTATCATAATCTAAGCGTCCGATTGGGAATAAACGTTGTCTAATTTCAGGGAAAAAGTCTGTTACAACATTTCTTCCTTTATCATCTGATACACTTGAAATTACACCAGTTGGTTTATATAGTAAAAAATAAACAGGTTCTTCTTTTTCAAGAGGGATGTTATTTACTTCTACTTTATCTTGAGGAGTTACTTTCGTTCCTAACTCCTTCACTATTTTCCCATTAACTTTCACTTGCCCTTGCTGAATTAATTCCTCAGCCTTTCTTCTCGATGCAATACCTGCTTGCGCAATCACTTTTTGTAATCGTTCCATTTCTTTTTTTCACCTCGAATTTATCTTACCTTACATTAGAAAGACTTGGCAACCGCATATGCTTTACGGCTATTTGCTCCATCTCACTTAAACAACATAGCGATGATAATAAACATATAAAGGTCAAGTCATGTTTTTACCCTTTATTATTGTCCACATTTTTCATATTCCTTAAAATAAAAATTCACCATTTTGTCAAAAATACCGCATAAAAAAACCACTATTAAACTACACGTTAATAGTGGTCGTATACGTATTATAAGCGAAATAGCCTAAAAAATGAATAGCTTTACTTAAACATTAAAGAAACAAACACAATTGAACAAATAATTCCGATTAAATCTGCAAAAAGTCCTACCTTTAATGCATCTCCCATTTTTCTAATCCCAACAGCTCCAAAGTATACTGTTAAAATATAAAAAGTCGTATCTGTGCTCCCTTGCATCGTAGAAGCCAATCTCCCAATAAACGAATCTGGCCCATACGTTGCAATTAGATCTGTCGTAATACTTAAACCAGCAGAGCCAGAAATAGGGCGTATAAGTGCTAGTGGAACAATTTCCGCTGGGACATGAATTAAATCTAACATCGGTTTCATTACAGATATCATCGCATCTAGAGCACCTGATGCCCGGAAAATAGAAATAGATACAAGCATCCCAACCATAAACGGCAAAATGGAAACCGCAATTTGAATCCCTTCTTTTCCGCCCTCAACGAACGATTCATACGTTGGAACTTTCTTTATCGTGCCATATAAAAGAATAAAACCGATTACACAAGGAATTACCCATAATGAAATTGTATTTACAATACTCATTTTTTCCGCCCCTTTCTACTCCTTCTCCGGTAAAAATAGCGGTCAATCCAAATCGCTCCAATCATCGATAACACTTGTGCTATAAATGTTACGCCAACGATTTCAGTAGGGTTTGCTGATTCATACGTCATTCGAATTGAAATTACAGTAGTCGGAATTAATGTAATTGCTGATGTATTTAAGGCTAGAAACGTCACCATAGAACGACTTGCCGAATCCTTTCCTCCATTTAACTCTTTTAGTTGTTCCATCGCTTTAATACCAAGGGGAGTTGCTGCATTACCTAATCCAAAAAAGTTTGCCATCATATTTGATAAAATAAATCCCATTGACGGATGATCCTTTGGTATTTCTGGAAACAACCTTTTTACTATTGGCATAAAAAGTGATACTAACTTCTTTAACAATCCAGCTTCCTCGGCAATTTTCATTAAACCGAGCCAAAATACTAAAACACTAATAAGCCCTATACAAATCGTTACTGCATCTTTTGACCCTTCAAATACTGCTTTATTCACTTCTTCCATCGTTCCATTTATCATGGCATACACAATCCCGATAACTGCCATCGCTACCCATACGAGATTAACCATCTATCCCAACACCTATCATGTGAGAAAAAATTTCTTTCACATTATTCCAGTACATTCCCGTTGTGGCTACTAACTTCCGTTTGCTATAAAATAAATTACGTTCTCCAACTTTCTCATTGCCCACAAAAATTTCCGTTTTCCCAATTTTCACTCCATCCGAAGGTTTTACACTTTTATCAAATTCAACTTTTAATAACACATTCTTTCTTTCCTCTTCAGTTAAAGGTACAGAAAAACTATTTTTCGTATAAACATGGTTGGCATATTTTTTTTCATTTATTTCAGCGAGTGCTCCTTGTCCTAAAACTTTCGTTTGCTCATAGCGTTCAAAGCCTTTATCAAACAAATTCATATGATCATCCCAGTCGCTAGAAGCGCTCAAAGTTACGACAATTAAATCTAGTCCATCTTTTGAAGCCGTTGTGACAAGCGTCCGTCCTGCTTTCTTCGTAAAGCCTGTCTTTCCCCCTGTTGCAAATTCATAATAAGATGTCACAAGCTTATGTTTGTTTTTCCACGGATAATCCCAAGAATCTGATTTATACGTTTTTGTCCCGAAAATTTTCTTAAAAGTCTCGTTCCCCATTGCATATTTCGTTAAAAGTGCCATATCATAAGCCGACGAATAATGCGATCCATCCCCATCCAAACCATGCGGGTTTGAGAAGTGCGTATCTTTCATTCCGATTTCTTTCGCCTTTTCATTCATTAAATATACGAACCCTTCTATACTCCCTCCCACATTTTCAGCAATTACTTGTGCTGCATCATTACCAGATCGAAGCATTAATCCGTAAACTAAATCTTCTAACTTCACTTTTTGTCCAGGTTTTAAATAAATGGCCGATCCTTCTACTCGTACAGCTTCATTACTAACCGATACTAGCTCTTTCATTTTTCCTGATTCAGCAGCTAACAAAGCTGTCATAATTTTTGTTATACTAGCAATTTTTTGTGGCTCATGTTCTAATTTTCCATATAGCACACGACCGGATTGTTGTTCCATTAAGACTGCGTTACGAGCACTGACACCACCGTTCATTTTTGCATATGTAGGAATCGGCATAACGCTTGCGTACATTATAATTAGCGTAATTATTATACAAATTCGTCTCATATTTCCCCCCACGTCCTTTTGGCACTTTTTGTACAAGTGTATGCTTGGCCTTTTAAAATATGAACGAAATCTTCCTTCCACCTCCACTAAAAAAGACGCATGGAATATGCGTCTAATACGGTGTCCATTCAATTTGCTTCGCACTTTCAAATCTCTTTTCTACATCTGGCCAATTTACAACATTCCACCAATTTTTAATATATTCATCTTTTCGATTTTGATATTGTAAATAATACGCATGTTCCCATACATCCAGTACAAGGAGTGGTATCGTATCCCACTGTGTAAACAATTGATGAAGCGTGCTTTGCAAAATTTCTAACCTTCCTGAGCGGGGTACCCATACAAGAATCGCCCATCCTGAACCTTCCACTTTAGAAGCCGCTTCTGTAAAATGCTTTTGAAAACGTAAAAAGCTTCCAAAGTCTTGCTCAATCTGTTGTGAAAGAGCACCTCTTGGGCTTCCACCACCATCTTTTTTCATATTGCCCCAAAATATTGTGTGTAAATAATGACCTGATCCATGAAAAGCCGCTTCTCTTTCCCAATGCTTAATTAAATCAAATTGATTTGTTTTTCTCGCTTCTTCCATCATCTTCTCTGCTTTATTTAATCCTTCCACGTAACTACGATGATGTTTATCATGGTGTAACATCATAATTTCTCGTGAAATGTACGGTTCTAGCGCATTATATGGATAAGGTAATGGCGGGAGTGTATGCCCCCCAATCGGAACAGCTCGTTCGCTATCCCCTCTTTCACATAGTTCATATTCCTCTCCTTCTTGCATAAATACTTCCTGTAAATGGTGTTGAATATGTTCTACATCATCACTTATTTCATACATAAACTCGGCATCTGTGTCGTATTCATGCTCTTTCATACGCTCTAATAACGTTTGAATTTTATAAGCCAGCATATGGACATCATACACTTCCATTGCACGGCTATCTAATACTTGAAGAACACTTTCACACCAGCTTTCCACTTCATGAAAGTAATCTGTAAATACACCTTGCTGACTCATGTCACACCTCCTTGATGCTATCCACTTTAACTATATTCAATTAAAATCCCTTATATAACTGGACAAACGGAAAAGAAGCTAAGTTTCCTTAGCTTCTTTTCCTTAATTAATATTTGTGCAACATTTTTGTTTGATAATCTGTCTCATAATATTCTAGTTCTTCACGCATCAATTGAAATTTCCCTTCTAAATCTTTCATAATTCGTTCTATAGATCCAGGGGGGATTTGCTGAAAAACAATAGAATTTTTCCCTGTATAAGCAGAACGGCTATTTTCATACCAATGATCATTCTTTGGCGAAAAAAACTCTGCAATTACTTGATGGTAAATCTTATATAAAACTTTTTCAGCTGCGGTCTTTCTAAATGGTTGGCTATTTAACAAAACAAAACATGCATCAAGTCCTTCTTCACAAAAAACAAGAAGTCTTCTTATTGACGCTAATATCCCTTTATAATATTGCTCGTTTCCTGTTGGTGTCTCCTCCAATAAAGAAGGTAACGTATGATAATTTACATAATTAGTTATCAAGGAAATTACATCTTCTAAAAATATAGAAACTTGTTCTGTTTGATTTTCAACCATCAAATTAGACATGGCTTCTCTCTCCTTTGCCGTTTTACGCTATTTCTACTCTTTTATTTTTATGTAATTCAGCTAATATTTCTTGTACTTTCGCCACTGTTCCCTCATCAAAGCATCGTTGAAAATCTGTTACTTCATTGAGATACAAGCGCTTCTGCGCGCGTAGCTCTTTATTGTTCACTAAACAAGCGATCGCTACAATATCTCGTAAATATATGTCTTGTTCTTCTACTTTATAAACTGGATTTCCTTCAAAAGGAGTAATTTCTTGTAAAATTTCTTCAAAATATCGAACATATAAGACAGAAAAGGTTTTCTCTTGATTATTTAATATATATGTCACTTCAGATCTATTAAAAAAATCTTCTGATGTATTCGGTTTTGCTTTTTCTAACTCATATCCTGCATAACCTATTATAATCATCTACTTCCCCTCTCTTCCTTCTTTCATCTTATATTAACCTAATTTTCTGATAAACGAAATATTCTTTTGAATATAGCCTATATAAAAAATAGCTTCCCTATACAGGAATTTACCTTTTTATTTTTCTTGAAGTTTGTCATAATAATATTATTGTCTCAGTTTTCTTACACAAGGAGAGTTGTATTTATGTCGTTTTCATGGAAACGTTTCTTACAAATCGGGAAAATAATCTTCCCATTTGTTGTCTTAACAATTGTTTTCTTTCAAGCTAAAAAAGAATTAGCAGGCATTTCTTTTTTAGAAGCGATTGATTCCATTAAAAACATTCCAACTGGAGGAGTCTTTTTAGCAATTACACTCGGTGCATTTGCTGTATCAACAATGTTCTTTTATGACTTTGTTATGCTTCGTTACTTAAAAGCAGATATACCCGTACAAAAGATTTTCCGCATTTCATGGATTGCTAACACTTTAAATGGATTTATCGGTTTTGGTGGTCTTGTTGGAGCTGGTGTACGTACAATGCTCTATCGTCCGCATATAAAAGATAATGGGAAACTTATTAAAAGCATTGCCTGGATGACAACTGCATTTATTAACGGATTAGCTATTCTTTCATTCCTCGGTCTCATCGGAATATTAGATACAAGGTTTATTCTGCACGAAAAACCGTGGTTATGGCCTGTTCTTATCTTCTTTGCTCTTTTCGTTCCTATATATATTGGATTTTCTAAAATTAAAAATAGAAAAACAAAACAGACAGAAGGACAAGAGAATGAAGAAGAAGAAAAAAATCCAACTATTTTATACTCATTCGTTTCATTAGTCGAGTGGGTCTCTGCCGGCATTGTTATGTACGTCATATTAATATTGTTTGGAATTGATATCGACTTTCAAAAGTTTTTAGGTGTTTATGTAATTGCGGCTTTAGCCGGTGTCGTAAGTCTTGTGCCCGGTGGCCTTGGATCGTTCGATCTTGTTTTCTTAACTGGACTAGGACAATATGGTGTTGATACAGGGGTATTACTACCTGCTATGTTATTATATCGCCTTGTCTATTACATATTACCATTCTGCCTTGGTCTCATTTTTGCAGCCTTTGAAATGACAGGAGCGGCCATTAAAAAAATTGAAGATAAACCATTTATTGCACCTGCTTTAGAAACAACTGGTGTGATTTGGACTTTACAACGTGATTTTTTAGGGAAATTAGGTTCATGGGCATCCGCTGCTTTAACAGTATTTGCAGGCTTAATGGTTATTTTGTCAACCATTCTACCAACAAGTATCAATCGAGCTCACGCCTTACATATTTTAGCTCCAAAGCATCTAATTCAATTTTCTTTTAGCTTATCATTAACATTCGGTATTCTCCTCCTGATTCTTTCGCGAGGCATATATTATGGAACAAAGCGTTCTTACTATATGACGATTGTTTCTTTAATTGGAGCAGCAATCTTTAATACCTTAAAAGGAATTGATATTGAAGAAACCTTTATTTTATTAATCGTACTTGCTGTGTTGTATATGCTTCGGAAAAGATTTATACGCGAGAAAATGGAAGTCTCTCTTTCTGATGTCGTAAAAGTTCTTCTATTCTTATTGCTTACGTTATATTTATATAAAAACTTAGGTATTTTATTTGCAGGCGCAAAAGAAGCATTCCAACCCGATTTTGTCGTTCGAAATATTACACAAGTTAAACGAAGTGCATTAGCATCCGCCTTTTTCGTTCCTACTTTTTTACTTATCGGTTCACTAATTGCCAATCGTTACCGTAGTGAATTTCCCGGGCAACCAGCTAATGATAAAAGGTTAGAAAACTTCTTAGAGGAACATGGTGGGAACGTACTTAGTCATTTAGGTTTTTTAGGAGATAAACAGTTCTTCTTTAGTAGTGACGGAAAAGCACTTCTTCTCTTTTCAATTACTGGAAAACGTCTTGTTGTACTAGGTGATCCAATTGGTGATCCATCCTCCTATCGTACTGTGTTGCAAGAATTTTTAGCTGAAGCTGATCGATTTGGGTATATTTGCGTATTTTATCAAATTGAAAGTAAATGGATGAGCTTATACCACGATTTCGGCTACAACTTCTTTAAACTTGGCGAAGAGGCTGTCGTTGATTTAAATACGTTTACAATAACAGGAAAAAAACGTGCTGGTATGCGAGCTACTTTCAACCGTTTTGAACGAGAAGGTTATACATTCTCCATCCATAAACCACCATTCTCAGACGAATTATACGAGGAATTAAAGAAAGTATCTGATGCTTGGCTTGGCGGGAAAAAGGAGAAAGGATTTTCACTTGGGTACTTCGACCGTGAGTATATTAGTCGTGCCCCTATCGCTACATTATCTGATGCAGAAGGAAAAATCATTGCATTCACAACCTTTATGCCAGTGTATCAAAGTGGCATATTATCTGTTGATTTAATGCGTTATTATCCAGATGCCCCTAGCGGAATTATGGATGCAATTTTTATCCACTTATTCCACTGGGCAAAAGAAAATGAATACCATTCCTTTAATATTGGTATGGCACCTCTCTCAAATGTCGGTTTATCAACGCAATCGTTCTGGTCTGAACGAGTTGCTGCTGCAATATTTAATAACGTTCGTTACACATATAGCTTCAGCGGTTTACGACATTTTAAAGAAAAATACAAACCTGCATGGAGCGGCAAATATTTAGCATTTCGAAAGAATCATTCTTTACCAATTACAATGCTCTCTGTAACAAAATTAATAGGAAAACGAAAAAACAGCTAAGTACTTAGCTGTTTTTTCGTTTTTGCACTTGTATACTAAACTCCTTTTCATACTTCTTACCATTTATATAGAAATCCCCCCATATTTTATATGTTCCTTCTTCTGGAAATGTAATACGATATTGTAATTGCTCATCCGTATCAACAGGAATGGCGTATAAAAAATGTTCCCTCGTTTCATCAACGATATAAAGAGCGTTGACTTCACCTCTTCCTGAATTTATTTTCAGCTTTTCTCCCTTTTTCGCTTGAAACTGAAATGTTAATGTCGCTGCCTCATTCGGATGTAATGCACCAAATAAAAGAGACACTTGATGCTCTCCTATATTTTTTGTAAGTACAGTATCGACAGGTAGTTTCTTTTTATTCTTGTCCTTGTTTTTCTCCTTTTTTTCTTCACCAAAATCTTTCTTAGAAAATGATTTCACGGACTTGTTTTCATCTTCATACAAAAATATCGTGTACTCTTCACCTTTCGCTACATCTGAAGATAGCTTATACGATCCATTTCCAGCAAATATAGGCTTCGTTTGTTGTATATTTTTCAAATTCCCATCCACTATCACTGCTCGAATTTGATCGTTCACACCACGAACTTCATTATTCATTTTATTTAGCAATTGAAACGAAATATCGACTTTTTCATTTCCCTTTTTATTTTTCATATCCCATTTCACTTCTTGAACATCTCCGGTCGTTTCTACAGTTTCTTGATATTTTTTTATGTAAAATCCTCCTGCCACGACAAGTACTAGTGCAATAAGCCCAATGACAAGATTTTTCAAAATATCACCTACCATTTTTATTGTCTTTATCCATGCAAAACTTCTTAAATATATATTCTAGGTGATGATTCATGAAATCCTCCTATTTTGTACACATTACAAATATTAAAAAGGTTTTGATTGACAGGATTCGTAGTGTATAATGCAAATGATATTGATTTCTATCAATACATAATAAGGAGGACTTTTCATGAGTGTACATATTGAAGCAAAACAAGGCGAAATCGCTGAATCTATTCTATTACCTGGTGATCCATTACGTGCAAAATATATTGCTGAAACATTTTTAGAGGATGTTACTTGTTATAACAACGTGCGTGGCATGTTAGGTTTCACTGGAACTTACAAAGGAAAGCGTGTATCTGTTCAAGGTACAGGTATGGGTGTTCCTTCTATTTCTATTTATGTAAACGAATTAATTCAAAGCTACGGAGTGAAAAACTTAATTCGTGTTGGGACATGTGGTGCAATTCAAAAAGATGTTAAGGTACGTGACGTTATTATTGCGATGACGGCTTGTACAGATTCTAATATGAACCGCTTAACATTCCCAGGTTTTGATTTTGCTCCTGCTGCAAACTTTGATCTTTTAAAGAAAGCTTACGATGCTGGAACAGAAAAAGGATTACACGTTCGTGTTGGTAACGTATTAACAGCAGATGTATTTTATCGTGAAAGCATGGACATGGTTAAAAAACTTGGAGATTACGGTGTATTAGCAGTAGAGATGGAGACAACCGCTCTTTACACATTAGCAGCTAAATATGGTGTAAATGCATTATCTGTCTTAACAGTAAGCGACCATATCTTCACTGGTGAAGAAACAACATCTGAAGAGCGTCAAACTACATTTAACGAAATGATTGAAATCGCTTTAGATGCAGCAATTCAGTAATAGTACACTAAAGAACTTGTCATACGTCTGGCGAGTTCTTTTTTATGCTAAAATACTTCGACAGTCACTGCCCCTTCTCTTTATGTGACTTTCTATAAAAAACTACTTTAGAGAGAGACAGATTTCTCCCCTCTACTTTTTTGTAACCTTTGTTATAATTAAGGAATCATTTATATTACAGTATTTTTCATACGAGGTGAAACAGTGAAGAACAGAAGCATCGTCTTTAAACTATTTTTATTAACATCAACTTTATTTACAATCATATTTCTCCTTTTTTTCCTTGGACAATCTCTATTTTTAGAGAAGTTTTACATTAATAAAAAAGTAAAAACCGTTCAAACGGCTTTTGAAAAATTCGTAGATAATTACGAAAAAAGCGACCAAGGCTTTGAGGAAACTAGAAAATTAAAACAAGAATTTCATGATAAAACAAATGCCGAAATCCAATTTTTAGATTCTAACGGAATTATTCAAAGTGACAACAATTACTACATTGATGTAATTAATCCTAAAAATAATGAAACATATTCCATTCCGCTCAATAATCTTTTAACGCCTGAAGAATATCAGAAATTCGAAAACTTAGGATTGAAAAAAGATGGCATGATAAACGTCGTCGGTTTGGTACAAGGGAACACAATAACGCCACTAGAATTGACAACAAATTATAATCGATGGCAAAACGAACGTATCACTTCAGATTTTCAATCCATTAATGGCAACCCTTCTAAAAATAGACTTACAAACCGATACAAAACTGCGACTCAAATTGAGTTTACTGGTATTGTATCTAAGTTACAGCTTCCATCAAAAGCCGAGGTTCGTCTTGCAAATGATTTTGAAACATTACAAGCCGTTCAATATTTTGCAGAGATTATTAGAAATGGCACTGCTAACTCGCAGCAATTAAACACTTATATACTAGATGGCGGAGAGAATATAAAAAATAGTATCTTTGTAAAACCTATTATGGAAAACGGAAAAATTACAGAATACGCTTTTGCGATAGCATCTTTGCAACCTGTTAATGAAGCGATGCTCGTTTTAAAGGATTATTATGTCTATGCCTTAATTATCGTGTTTCTCGTTATTATTTTGTTATCCTTCTACTACTCAAAAATCATTGTTAAACCATTAATTAAGATAAATCGCGTTACAAAAAAAATGGCCAACTTTGATTTTAGCGAGAAGTTACCTGTTGCAGCAGATGATGAAATTGGTGGATTATCAAGTAGTATTAATACACTCTCTGTAAATTTAAAAGATCGAATCGATCGATTAAATGTTGCCAATACAAAATTACAACAAGATATCGAACGCGAACGTCAATTGGAAAAAACGAGAAAAGAATTCATTTCTGGTGTATCTCATGAATTAAAAACACCACTTAGTGTTATTCGTAGCTTCGCTGAAGGTATTCAAGATGGCGTAAGTAAAGATACGACATATTATACAAATGTTATTTTAGAAGAAACAGAAAATATGAACAGGCTTATTGTTGAAATGTTAGAATTAGCAAAACTTGAATCTGGTACGTACAAACTAGAAATGTCGACATTCTCAATCGGTGAATTAATTCAACAAGTCTATACAAAATTATTATTTAGCATGGAAGAAAAACATTTACAAGTGGACATCCAGGCCGACGCTTCTCTATTTGTTAAAGCGAATCGTAGTCGTATTGAGCAAGTAGTTGTGAACTTGCTTAGCAATGCAATTCGATATACTCCAGATGGTGAAAAAATACACGTCTCTGTTGTAGAAACGGAAGATACAGTGAAAATCGAAATTGAAAACACAGGAAATCCTATTCCAGAAGAAAGCCTTGAAAAAATTTGGGATCGCTTCTACCGTTTAGACGCTTCTCGTAGCCGTCATACTGGAGGTACCGGCCTTGGGCTATCTATTGTAAAAAACATTTTAGACTTACATCGCGCTGAATACGGCGTGTATAATACAAATAATAGTGTTGTATTTTATTTTAATTTACAAAAAGTGAAAGAAGTCAAATAATTTGTCTTAATTTCACTAGGAGTTCACATGAAATTCACACTCTCCCTTTATAGTAAGAAACAAGTTAATCCTTTCCTTTACACATATAAAAGAGGAGAGTGCGTGAAATGAAACAAGCAGGACAACCTATTCAAAACGAAAAACAATTAGAAACTATCAAAAATATACTTTTACAATCTTCGAAACGTGATGGCTTATTATTCGTATTAGCTGTAAATTCTGGCTTGAAAGTAAGTGAAATCTTACAATTAAAAGTTAGTGATGTAATCGATGAAAATGAAAATGTTCGCCATTCCATTTTATTTTACAATGAAAAAGTAAAGAAACATAAATGGTTTGCTGTAAATGAAGACTTACAGCACGCAATCGAAGACTACATGAAAGAACGTAAAACTTGGAAACGTAATGAACCATTATTAAAGTCTCAAAAAGGCACAAAGTCTATTACGAGACAACATGCATGGTACATTTTAAACAAAGCTGCAAAAGAAGTTGGATTAGAAGGGATTAGCTCACATACACTTCGAAAAACTTGGGGCTATTGTGCATACAAATCAGGTGTTGATATTGCATTTTTACAACACTTCTTTGATCACAGTACTCCATCAAAAACTTTAAAGTATATCGGTATTGCTTAATAACTCTTATACATAAAAAAGGTTACCATTTGTAAATTTGGTAACCTTTTTTATGTTTCATATTCTCTTTTCTTGTCTCTCCTATACTGTAGTGGTACTCTAATAGTAAGGGGGAGAAATTATGAACACATTAACAATTGAATTACCGAAAGATACGGCTGAAAAACTTGATTTATTAAAGCAAGCTTATGAAAAGAAAACAGGTGCTACAATTTCTGAAAGCACTCTCGTTCAAACACTTATATCAAAAGAATTTATCCAGGCGATAACTCCTTTTGATTTACAACAATTCGTCATTGGAAAAGAACAGCATTAATTGCTGTTCTTTTTTTATTTATTTTCAAAATATCAAAAGTTTTTTATTTATTTTCCGAAAAACTATTGACTATGATAATGATAACCATTATCATTTATTATGAAGCCAACAATTGATGAATCAACCAAACGCTCAGTAACATTGTTACCCCTCTTTTTCATATAGAAAAGCATTGTACATTCCCCCTGTTTGTACAGTGCTTTTCTTGTTTGTATTTATTCAAATAAATTTAATTGCTCTGGTTTCGGTTCGCCATATGTAATATTCGCCATTTCCATCAACTGTTTCGCATTATCCGCCGCATCCCCACCCGAATTATTGTTAAACAAAACGTATATGTCCTTAGTCTTTTTTTTCAATTGCTCTAATCTGTTTACCCATTCTTTCAACTCATTATTATTGTAGCGATATAAACAACGAACCGCTCTCCAATTTTCTCCTTTGTCAAGCCATCCATGAACATTCCGGCCATGAAAACGTATTAATGCCATGTCTGAGTTTGTTGCCTCTAATACAAGCGGTACTGATCCTATTCCTGCCTGAGGCTCATCGCAAATTGTATGAATCCATTTTTCTTGTTCTAAAAATTGTAACGTCTTATCTCTCATTTCTGGATAAAACCATGTTTGATTCCGAAACTCTATTGCACATGGGAAATCTTCCATTTTTTCTTTCGTGTATCGAAGTAAATCTACATTTTTCACTTTACAATCGAACCATGGTGGATATTGAAATAAAATCATTTTTAATTTATTCGCTTCTATTAAAGGCAGAATTGATTGTTTATACACATCAAACATCTCATCGAACGTAGAAAAAGGGATTTCCCCTTTCATATGCCCTGTCATTCCTTGATATGCTTTTACGACAAATGAAAAATCTTTTGGTGTTTCCATCGCCCATTTCGTATAATTTCGTGCAGGTTGCATCGCATAAAATGAACTATCTACTTCCACAATAGGAAAATGCTCACTATATGTTCGTAGTTTATTTCTATTTTCATAGGGATTTATATATAAAGAATCATGATCTCCCCATCCCGTCACTCCAATAAACAACAAACGAATTCCTCCCTTCCCAACTTCAGCTTACACTCATTCTATATTACTTCACAAAAATACCATCCGACCAATTTCATAAAGTAGCTCTTTCTTTAAGAGTATCCATATAAAAATATGATATACTAAATGGAAGAATTTTTAAATTGAGGGGTTATTTATTTATGCTTCCAAACGATGCTATTGTATCTCATGAAAAACGAATAGAAGAACTAGAAAATAAAGTACGTTTTTATGAAGAACTTGTGGATCAATTACCACATCATTTCACATATAAAAATCCACATATCGGTTTACAAATTAAAAAAACACGAACAACCCATTCCATTCAAAACATACGTAAAGAGAATAAAGAGGCTGACTTTCAACTTACTTGCGATTCATTATTTTTATTTGAACAACTCGAAAAACACTTTGTTCATATTTTTGATGCTTTTTCACATCATGTAACCTTTATTGATAGCAAAGGCAATATTACTTTATGTAATCAAGCTGCTGCAGATGATTTTGGCGTAATACGAAACGAAATAATCGGCAAGCCAATTCAACAATTATTAAATTTGCCAGAAGAACAAATTAAAGCTATTGAAACATTAAAAACAGGAACTGAAATATATAATGAAGAAGTGTTAGACAAAAACTATGGCATCGTAAACAACCGCATTATTCGTGATTATAATGGAGAGATTTTCCGAGTTATTAGTGTATTTCATTATTTAAATACAGAACGTGATGCCGAAAAATTTTCCCTAGCTGGGCGAATTGCAGCTGGGATTGCACATGAAGTACGAAATCCCCTTACAACGGTACGTGGGTACTTGCAATTTCTACAAGATAGCGTTTCTCCATCCAATAAAGAATTATTTAAAAGTCTACTCATCCCTGAATTAGATCGTGCAAATAGTATTATTACAAAATTTTTAGCTATTTCAAAAACGCGTGAATTTACTAGAGAACATTTTCCAATCAATACGTTTTTACGCGAGTATATTCAACAACTACTCGCTAGTGAAGTTTTTTTGCACAACATTTCTATTGACTATGACTTTTCTGCCGAACTAGATGGTGTACTCGTCAATATTGATCGTCATGAACTCGTGCAAGTTTTTTTAAATTTATTTCAAAATGCTGTCGATGCTCAAGGTGAAGAACCTCTTTCTATTCAAATTACTAGTTATCGTTTAGATAATTTTGTTCGTATTACTTTCAAAGATAATGGAATCGGCATTCCTCCAGCTATTCAAGAATATATATTTGATCCGTTTTTCTCTACAAAAGACTCAGGAACGGGACTTGGATTATCAGTAACGAAGAAAATTATTCAAAATCATAATGGCACATTAAAAGTTACTAGTGATCATAGTGGGACAACTTTTACAATATCTATCCCATTGTTGCCCAAAAGAGATAATTGAAGTGTCGATAAACAAAAACAGTGGGGCAGTTAAAAACTGCTCCACTGTTTTTATTTAACTCATCATTTCCCTAAAAAACTATATAAAATGAAACTTTAATCAGCATTTTTTGCATCTTCTACTGCTTATTACCCCTAACTAATCAGCCTTTTGCTAGATAGAAATCCTTCAATCTCTTTAATCCCTCTTACTAAGTAGGTAAAACCCTTATTTTTTTTTGAAATAGTAGTTTGTCCATCACGAATTTAGTTTTATTTTCATTTTATTATATTGAGACTATTTATTCTATAAAAGAAAGGAATGAAAAGATGAACAATACTAATAAAGGGAAAGTATTCTTCGGTAACGATTGTTGCGAAGTCCGGGCTTGTAGTTTTATTAACATCTCTAAATCTGAACTTAAAGAATTTATTAAAATCCTTCAAGCTCTTGGACAAAATATTAAAGATATATTCCAAAATCCTTCTCAAAATAATATTGATAAACTTATAGCTACCCTAGATAATCTACAAAAATTCCTCAAATGTTTAGACTTATCACCTGCACAAGAAAAAATCGGAACTTCTATTATTACTAACCTACTAACTATTCTAAAAACAAAACCTTTCTCGTGCGGAGCATTATACGTTGAACTGCAAAGCCTGCTTAATTTTTTACTGTATATCGCTAAGTTATTTAAAGTTAATTGCTGTACTATCGACAAACTTGTTAAGCTGATTATAGAAATCCAAACCATTTTAGTTAAATATGGCTCTGGTTGCCTTGGTGGAGGTGCTACTGGTGCCACTGGTGCTACTGGTGCTA
>NZ_BOQD01000049.1 GCF_018332515.1 Bacillus hominis
TTCAGTTTTCAAAGAACTTCTTTGCCGCTCATTTGCGACTTCCTTATGTTAACATCTTCATTTTTCGATGTCAACTAAGTTTTTCATTTTCTTTTTTGTCGTTTTCTGCGTTTCTGCATCAGCGACGTTTATTAATTTATCATATACCTACTCTTAACGTCAACACTTTTTAATAAAAAATTCTTTTTCTTACATAACGAATACATTCTTCCCTATTAGCAACTCTCCGAAATAAACAAAAAATGATTTTATACCTTTCTTCCATCGCTTTTTTTACAACGCTATGTATACGCTCATCTGCAAAATCAAATAAAAGTTCCTCTAACTCTCTCTTCAGTATGTATTCCATTTCTTTTCTCTCTTCCTTCGTCAACATAATCCCAAGCAAATTATCACCCCAATAATTCCTTACATGTACCGATAAACGCCCCACTCATTTTTAATTACCAATACTGTATCATCAAAAAACAAAATTCTATCACTCATTATATCCACCACTTACGATATTAATCCCTTGTTCTCTTTTTTAAATTTAAAGCATATATGTAACTGAAAAGGATTGGACAAAGGGGCGTAATATTATGTTTTTCTTTTTTATTACGAGTAAAAGAACATTTAAACACATTAGCTTAATAGTCGTACTTTCCTTATTTACAGCATGGCTACTCTTTTTAAAAACATATTCACATGAATCTGCTTTTTCAACTGCTACTGGCCCTAAAGTGATTTACAAAGGGGACACTGCAAAAAAACAAGTTGCATTCACTTTTGACATTAGTTGGGGAGACAAAAAAGCTATTCCAATCCTTAATACACTCAAAGAAAGAGAAATTAAGAATGCAACTTTCTTCCTCTCTGCTGCATGGGCTGAAAGACACCCTGATATTGTCGAACGCATCATGAAAGATGGACATGAGATTGGTAGTATGGGCTATAATTACACATCCTACACTTCACTAGAAGCAAATGAAATACGAAGAGATCTTTTGCGGGCACAAGATGTTTTTACAAAACTTGGCGTAAAACAAGTCAAGCTATTACGTCCACCTAGTGGCGATTTTAACAAAACAACTCTTAAAATAGCGGAATCACTCGGATACACCATCGTTCATTGGAGTAACAATTCAAATGACTGGAAAAATCCCGGCGTAAATAAAATTGTTTCCACAGTCTCTAGCAATTTAAAGGGGGGAGATATTGTCTTATTACATGCTTCTGATTCTGCCCTTCAAACAAATAAGGCTTTACCATTACTCTTACAAAAATTAAAGAGCGACGGATATGAACAAACATCTGTATCACAACTCATTTCCAACACAAGTACAAAAAGTGAAGATATTAAGTAGTTCCTTTCCACACGGTTCTTCACACATAAAAAGCTCTGCTATCTTTCGTTAAGATAGCAGAGCTTTTTTCATTCTAGTATTTACAGACGATAGAAATCTGGACAATTAAAAATCCACTCTCTCCTCATTAAGCTGACTTACTCTTTTGTCCAATTAAACGATGCAATACAAGTAACTGATATGCATTACATAATAGAAGTGGTATCACCATTAAATATAACCAATCTGTATCATTAATCCGGAGCGCTGGTACCCATTCAAGAATTGTTACAACAACCATAAAGAACAGAGCAGGCACAAATGCTTTTTTATTCGTTTCTTTACTCTTTATGTAAGCGACAATTGCCCCAAACACAAATAACATCCCGGCAACAAGTATGTTATCCCCTAATGAAACTTCCCCATTCGCAATAAGTACTGACCTTAAATAAACGAAATCAAACAATACGAACGCAATAAAGAACAGTTGCACTGCATTCCATAAAGAAGATGACCGAAACATCCCTAATCCAAAACGATGAATCGTTAAATATGCAAAGAACCCCATTTGACTTATAACACTAAAAATAAATCCTACGCCCATCAACCAGAAAGAAACTGCTAGAATCTCCTTTCCGTCGAAATTTTGAAAAAATTTAGCGTACTTGTCCCACTCTAAAACAAAACCAATAAAGACTGTGCTAATCCCACCAAGAAACAACGTCGTAAAAAATAGTCGTACCCACTTGCGGCTATTCACAACACATCCCCCATTATTCTTATATTTCTAATTAAATTGTATCAATGACAATTTCAAAAAGCTAGCCATGTTCATGTATAAATTCCTTAAAGAGATTTATATTAAAAAAAGAGAACTGTGCTGAAAGGAGCTCCAACTTATGAAACGGATGCTGCTCGTTTTGATTTCTTCTTTTCTATTTATGGCACTAGTGGCATGTGCACAAGGAAAAGAGACGAAATCTGAACTTGATTATGATCAAACAAAAAAAATGATTGTTGATATTTTAAAAACCGACCAAGGAAAAAAGGCGATCCAAGATGTATTAACTGATGAAAAAATGAAACAAGCACTCATACTAGATGAAACAGTAGTAAAGAAAACGATTGAAGATGCGATGGTATCTGAAAAAGGGCAACAATTCTGGGAAAAGCTCTTTAAAGACCCTGAGTTCTCATCGAAATTTGCTAAAAGTATGGGCAAAGAACAAACAAACTTAATGAAAACTTTACTAAAAGATCCTGAATACCAATCAGGTGTTATAGAGATTATGAAAAATCCTGAAGTAGAGAAAATTATGTTACAAACAATGAAGAGCAAAGAATATCGTCAATATTTACAGCAAGTACTAACCGAAACTGCCGAAAGTCCACTCTTCCAAGCTAAGATGATTGACATTATTAGTAAAGGTGTACAAAAAGCCGAAAAAGGTGGGTCTGATAAGAAAGGCGCAGGCAGTGAAGGTGGTTCTCAAGATGGGAACAAAGAACAACAATAAAAATTATAGTAATGAGTGGACAATGTATATTGTCCACTCATTACTACTTTATTTTTGTGTAACGGCTGTTTTATCAATAACTGTCTCAGCTATCGTACGATAAATGAGACCCGTTGTATGTGTATCTTCATATACTGACGGCGCAAAGTCTTCTTTATTCCAATCAGGTTGCTGAAGTGGAATTCGGCCCAGTACATCCGTTTGGAGTTCCGTAGCTAGTTTGTCTCCTCCACCTCTTCCAAACACATACTCTTTCTCACCAGTTGCTTTACTTTCAAAGTATGCCATATTTTCAACGACACCAAGAATGCTATGTTCTGTACGTAAAGCCATCGCTCCAGCGCGCGCTGCTACAAATGCTGCTGTTGGATGCGGCGTTGTTACAATAATCTCTTTACAAGACGGCAACATCGAATGCACATCTAACGCAACATCACCTGTACCTGGTGGTAAATCTAATACTAGGTAATCTAAATCACCCCATTCTACTTCTGTGAAAAAGTGATTTAACATTTTCCCAAGCATAGGACCTCTCCAAATAACAGGTGCATTATCTTCTACAAAGAATCCCATTGAGATTACTTTCACACCTAGACGCTCCACTGGAATGATCTTATCACCTCTTACGATTGGACGTTTTTCTATCCCCATCATATCCGGTACACTAAAACCGTAAATATCTGCATCAATGATACCAACTTTTTTCCCTAAACGCGCTAAAGCAACCGCAAGATTAACGGAAACAGTCGATTTCCCCACTCCACCTTTTCCACTTGCCACTGCTAAAAATGTTGTATTTGAGTTCGGTGATAATAAGGATTCACTTTTTTCTTCCTCTTGCGGTGGTGCAAACTGAGCTAATTCCTCTTCTGTAAATTCTGCAAAACGAAGTCCAACTGTTGCTGCTCCAAGTTCTTTTACTAACTTTACAATTCCAGACTGCAACTGCATTTGTTCCGCTGTACCTGTCTTTACAATTGCAATTTTAACACTTACATGTTCCTTCTCAGGCTTGACTGTTACCTCTTTAATTGCATTTGTTTCTTTTAACGTTTTATGTAAAAACGGATCTACAATCCCTTCCAACGCTTCCACTACTTGCTCTTTTGTTACCATAATTAGCCCAGCCCCCTGTATGAAAAATAACGTAATGTTAATTAAATTTATCTCTCTTTATTTTTGAAATAAATGCGTTTACATTTCCAGTATAACATATTTTCGGAAAACTTCGTTAACGAGAGAAACTCGAAAAATCCTCCTTATTCTGGAGGATTTCCTTTTTCCGTAAAATAACGTAATATACCACGATATATTGCAGCCGCTACTTTTTGCTGGTATTTCTCCGAATTTAACATATATCTTTCATTCACATTCGATAAAAAGCCAGCCTCAATTAAAGCACCTGGTGTTTTAGCATACTTCAATAAATACACGTGAGGAATTGTTTTAGCAGAACGATTCGTATTTTCTAAGCTTGTTCTCAATTCAGCTTGTATAAATTTCGCAGCCCGCTCATTTTCAATCGACGAACGGTAGTAGAACGTTTGTGCGCCCTTAGATCCACTACTAGTCAGGGCATTTAAATGAATACTCGCAAAAAAGTCTACATCAGGCTTATTAATGATCTCAACACGCCTTTTTAAATCCTCTGCTTTACGTCTACTATATGACTTTGTATCCTTATTAGCTAAATCATAATCTCCTTCACGCGTTAAAATAACTAAAGCACCTTGTTCTTGTAAATAATCTTGTACCTTTTTTGTAATCTCAATCGTAATATCTTTTTCTACAATATCCTTTCCACCAACAGCCCCTCCGTCTGGTCCACCATGCCCAGCATCCAATACAATTACTTTCCCTGATAAGGGTAAATTCCAAGCTCGCCACGATTTTGTAATTTGAAATTCTTGTTTAACTAAAAAAAACAAAACAACCGCAGCGAGCGCAAAAGAGATAATTCGAATTCTCTTCATACCTTTCCTCCTCCAGCTAGTCCCTCTAATTACTTATATGGGACAAGAGGAAAGTTTATGCTTGTCTTAGTGTAGCTTTAATCGATATCTTCTTTCGCCTTTTTCATACCCTTCCTGCCACCACAAGCCGATAAACTGCTGGCAAGATTCAAAAAGTAATTCCTCGTCTTGCAATTTAATTTCACGTATAGTCATACTCGTTAAAAATTGAAATAACGTTTCAGTTAATTGTTGCTCTTCTTCTAAAGCCCTATATTTCACATCAAAGAATGATTCACCATGATAACCAAACTTACTGTATCTCGCTCCTAATAAATAAGATTCTATCCCTAGTTCAATACAATAATCTTCATACTGACGATGAAGTTCTTGCATCTGAAAGGCATCACGAATATTTGAACGCAATGTTTTTAATGATAATTCTCGCAGCATCTTCCGTTCGTATTTTAACTGCTTTTCTTTTTGTTTTTCTTGTAAGCTGACAATGACATTCATAGTACTTATAAACCTCCCTAATACGTATTAGTCTAAGCTTCTAAAGAAGAAGCATACGCGAGACGGTAGCACTAAAATATTCCAAGCTACAAAAATTATAAAAGAGGAATTAAACATAAAAAAACCCCAACCAAAATGGTTGGGGTTTGAAGTTCGCAAAAATTAACGTTTTGAGAACTGAGGTGCACGACGTGCGCCTTTAAGACCGTATTTTTTACGCTCTTTCATACGTGCGTCACGAGTTAATAGACCTGCACGTTTTAGTGTTAGACGGTATTCTGGATCAGCTTTTAATAAAGCGCGAGAAATACCGTGACGAATAGCACCAGCTTGACCAGTGTATCCACCACCATTTACGTTTACAAGTACATCGTAGTTACCTAAAGTTTCTGTTGCAACTAGAGGTTGTTTCACTACTTCACGTAATGCAGCAAATGGGATATAGTTTTCAAAATCACGACCGTTAATGATAACGCGTCCTTCGCCTGGAACTAGGCGTACGCGCGCTACTGAACTCTTACGACGTCCAGTGCCATAGTATTGAACCTGTGCCAAAGTAAGCCCTCCTTTAATTAATTATCCGCGAAGTTCGTAAACTTCTGGTTTTTGTGCTTGGTGTGGATGCTCTGCTCCAGCATACACGTTTAGTTTCTTAGAAACTTGACGGCCTAAGCGTCCTTTTGGAAGCATGCCTTTAATTGCAAGCTCTAACATTTGTACAGGGTAGTTTGTACGCATTTCTAGAGCTGTTCTTTGTTTAAGTCCACCTGGGTGGTTAGTGTGACGGTAGTAAATTTTATCGTTTAATTTATTACCTGTTAAATGAATTTTCTCAGCGTTAATAATAATTACATGATCACCCGTGTCAACGTGTGGTGTAAATGTAGGTTTGTTTTTACCGCGTAAAATAGATGCTACTTCCGTAGATAGGCGACCTAAAGTTTGACCTTCAGCATCAACCACATACCATTTACGCTCAACTTCGTTAGCTTTTGCCATAAAAGTCGTACGCATGTGTTTCCCTCCTCGTTATCTTTTCCATAGAAAAAATCTATTGTTTATCTTAAACACGATTTCCTTCCGGGGCTAATCGTGGTTTTAGAAACAATACCATATGTTATGATATACTTTTGAGTTTCTAATGTCAAGCAAATGTTACACCAGGATTAGTTGTTATAGTTTACCTGCCATAAGTAAAGTCCATGACCTGGAGCCATCTTTCCAGCACACTGGCGATTTTGTTTCGCCAAAATCTCTGGAATGCTATCAGGATCAAGCTTTCCTTGCCCTATGCTAAGTAACGTACCAACAATAATTCTGACCATATTATATAAAAATCCATTACCTACAAAACGAAAAATTAATTCATCGTCTTGCTCAATTAATTCGATTTCATAAATTGTTCGTACTTTATCTTTTTTGTCAGTTTTTGCCGAACAAAAAGAAGTAAAGTCATGCGTCCCAATAAAATAAGGAATCGCTTTTCTTATAGAATCTATTTCGAGCGGATATGGATATTGATATACGTAATTTCTACGGAATACATCCGCAGTCTTTGATAATAATACACGATAGCGATATTCTTTTTTCTCAACACCGTAACGTGCATGAAATTCTTCTGTTTTCTTCTCTACCTGCCTGATAACAATATCATCCGGCAACATTGTATTTAAAGCATTACTCCATTGCCACTCTTCAAGAGACAAAGGTGTATCAAAGTGTATCACTTGTCCTTTGGCGTGAACGGTAGAATCCGTTCTGCCTGATGCCTGCACACGAATAAGTTCTCCTTTATGCAACTTCTGCAATGCTTTCTCTATTTCTTGTTGAACAGTACGATGCTGTGGTTGAATTTGGTAACCACAAAAATGAATGCCATCATATGCAACTGTACATTTTATTCTTTCCATTTCTCTATTCTCCATTACGATCGCACCCATGCCAAAATACAAGCTAAACAAAGTAAGCTTACAATTGTTACTGTATCACTTATTTTCCAGCGCAGTTGCCTAAATTTAGTACGTCCTTCGCCACTTTGGTATCCACGAGCTTCCATCGCAATCGCTAAGTCCTCTGCACGCTTAAAAGCACTGATAAATAGTGGAACGAGTAGTGAGATAATAGCTTTCATCCTATCTTTTATCGGTCCCCCAGCAAAATCAATACCACGTGACGCCTGCGCTTTCATAATTTTACTCGTTTCATCCATTAATGTGGGGATAAATCGAAGAGAAATTGACATCATTAATGCGATTTCATGAACAGGAACTTTCATACGCTTCAACGGCTTTAATAACGTCTCTAAACCATCTGTAATCTCAATTGGTGTCGTTGTTAACGTTAATAATGTCGTCATTAAAATAATAACGAAAAATCGTATAGAAATGTAGATCCCTTGCTCTAATCCTTTTTCATGTATCGAAAACCAACCAAGCTGGAATAGTACTTCCCCTTCTTTATTTGTAAAAATATGCAGGAAAAATGTAAAAAGAAAAATCCATAAAATTGGTTTTAAGCCCGAAAGTACATAACGAATCGGCACTTTTGCAAAAAATAAAGCAATGAGTGCATATAAAAATAAAAATCCATATGAAATCGCATTATTTGCCAAGAAAACAACAAATACATATAAAAAGACAATCAGCAGCTTCGTACGTGGATCAAGTTGATGAATAAGAGAATTCCCTGGAATATACCTTCCAATAATCAACTGCTGCATGATTCATGACCACCTTTTCGTAACACCTGTACAACTTCATGAGTAAGATCCTCTAAAGATAAGGTAGCCTTCGAAATTGAAATACCAAACTTCTCTTCAATTGCACGTTTATACTTTAAAGACATTGGAAGATCCACACCGATTTGTTCTAATTCATCAGCATGTGAAAATACTTCCTCTGCTCTTCCTTGCAAAAAGACCGTTCCTTTATGCATGACCACTATTTGATCTGCATACTTAGCGGCATCCTCCATATTATGAGTAACAAGAATGACTGTAAGCCCCTGTTCCTTATGCAAATTGTAAAACATCTCCATGAGCTCGTGCTGTCCTTTCGGATCCAGCCCTGCTGTAGGTTCATCTAATACAAGCACTTCGGGTTCCATCGCAAGTACGCCTGCTATTGCAACACGTCTCATTTGTCCACCGCTTAATTCAAATGGAGAACGCGTTAATAACTCTATGTCCAATCCAACAAGCTGGATTGCATCTTTCGCCTTTTGTTTTGCCTCTTCTTCAGATACACCAAAATTAGTAGGCCCAAAACAAATGTCCTTTTCAACTGTTTCTTCAAATAGTTGATGTTCTGGAAACTGAAAGACAACCCCTACTTTTTTTCGTAGCGGCTTAAGTTTCTTCTCTTTTTTTCCTGCTGAAATTAAATGTTCACCAATTTGAACCGTACCTTTTGTCGGCTGCAATAAACCATTTAAATGTTGAATCATCGTCGACTTACCTGAACCAGTATGACCGATAATGGCATAATAGCCCCCACTTGGAAACGACACGTCTACATCATAAAGTGCGCGTCTTTCAAATGGAGTTTTATATTGATAACGATGTTCTACTTTTTGGAATGTAATCTCCAAAGTTCGTTCACCAAGCTTTCCATTGTAAGATGCGTATTTTGCAAGTGAATTTCATTTCTTTTTAATAATTCTGCTATTTTTACCGAAAAAGGTACATCTAATCCAATCTCTTGGAGCATATGAGAGGATTTGAAAATTTGCTCTGGAGTACCTTCCTCTAATATTTCTCCCTTGTTTAAAATAATAATACGGTCTGACTGTGCCGCTTCTTCTAAATCGTGCGTAATCGATAACACCGTAATACCCTTTTGATTAACAAGTTGTCTGACCGTTTCTACTACTTCACGTCTCCCCTGAGGGTCTAACATTGAAGTTGCTTCATCTAGTATTAAAATAGATGGCTGAAGTGCTAAAACACCTGCTATTGCGACTCGCTGCTTTTGTCCACCAGATAACGAATGGGGTTCTTCATTTAAAAAATCTTCCATACGGACAAGTTGCAGTGCTTGTTCTAGTCTTTCTATCATCTGCTCCCTTGGCATTCCGATGTTCTCTAGGCCGAATACAACGTCATCTTGTACTGTCGTTCCAACAAATTGATTATCTGGATTTTGAAATACCATCCCAATTTGCTTTCGAACATCCCATACTGTTTCCTCTGATAAAATCATTGTATCATTTACAGTAATTGTCCCTGATTCCGGTAAAAATAAGCCATTCAATAATTTTGCAAGTGTAGACTTCCCTGAACCATTTTGTCCAATAACAGATACCCATTCTCCTTCATATAAGGAAAACGAAACATCTTTTAATGCATAAGAGGCTGCCCCAGGATATTGAAATGATATATTTTCTGTCCGAAGTTTCTCTTTTTTCAATACAAGGCACCCTTTCCTTCACCAAGTTAGCATGTTTTTTATACTTAAAAAAAAAGGGCCATGACCAGTTACTTGAAAAGAACTGTCCTGCCCTTTTAATCATCATTATACTAACTCGATAATTACCATTGGTGCTGCGTCTCCGCGACGTGGACCAATTTTTGCAATACGAGTGTATCCGCCTTGGCGCTCAGCATAGCGTGGAGCTACATCAGCGAATAATTTTTGAAGTGCATCTTGACCAGTCTCAGCGTTAGCAACTTCATTACGGATGAAAGCTGCTGCTTGACGGCGAGCATGAAGATCTCCGCGTTTACCTAAAGTGATCATTTTTTCCACTACAGAACGAAGTTCTTTTGCACGAGTTTCTGTCGTTTGGATGCGCTCGTTGATAATTAAATCAGTAGCTAAATCACGTAACATAGCTTTACGTTGCGCACTTGTACGGCCTAATTTTCTGTATGCCATTCGTAGTTCCCTCCTTTGTTGATGGGTTTAAATCCTCAGTCGTCTTTACGTAAACCTAAACCTAATTCCTCAAGTTTATGTTTAACTTCTTCTAAGGATTTACGTCCTAAGTTACGAACTTTCATCATATCTTCTTCTGTTTTGTTCGCAAGCTCTTGTACAGTATTAATTCCTGCACGTTTTAGGCAATTATAAGAACGAACAGAAAGATCCAGTTCTTCAATAGTCATCTCTAGAACTTTTTCTTTTTGATCTTCTTCCTTCTCGACCATAATCTCAGCATTTTGTGCTTCGTCAGTTAAACCAACAAAGATATTTAAATGCTCAGTTAAGATTTTGGCACCTAAAGAGATAGCTTCTTTTGGCCCGATGCTTCCATCCGTCCATACATCAAGCGTAAGCTTATCATAATTAGCCACTTGTCCGACACGTGTCTTTTCCACTTGGTAAGTCACACGTGATACTGGAGTATAAATAGAATCAATAGGAATTACTCCTATTGGTTGATCTTCGCTTTTATTTGCATCAGCTGGCGTATACCCACGGCCACGCTTTGCAGTTAAACGCATGCGGAAATGCGCATTTTTTGCTAACGTCGCAATGTGTAAATCTGGATTTAAGATTTCAACATCACTATCGTGAGTAATATCAGCAGCTGTGACAATACCTTCGCCCTGTACATCGATTTCCAACGTCTTCTCTTCTTCAGAGTAGATTTTAAGAGCTAACTTTTTCAAGTTTAAGATGATCGTCGTAACGTCCTCTACTACGCCCTCAACTGTTGAAAATTCGTGTAAAACGCCATCGATTTGGATAGCAGTTACAGCGGCACCAGGGAGTGAGGATAAAAGAATACGACGTAAGGAGTTACCCAAAGTAGTACCATATCCACGCTCAAGCGGTTCAATCACGAATTTGCCATACTTAGCATCTTCGTTAAGTTCAACCGTTTCGATTTTCGGTTTTTCGATTTCAATCATTAACTAAACCCTCCTTCAAAACGTCGAAACCCCGGTTAAACAAAGGACAAACCTCTGTTTAACCGAAAGTCCCCCTTAGGCAGTTCCCGATTGTGCACAACAAGCGATGTTTCTGTACGAAATTTCTCGATAATGCATCATATCCATTATAGACAAAAGGGAAAATTCTATACAGAAAAATTACACACGACGACGTTTTGGTGGACGACATCCATTATGAGGAACTGGAGTAACATCTCTAATTGCTGTTACTTCTAGGCCTGCAGCTTGAAGAGCACGAATTGCAGCTTCACGACCAGCACCAGGACCTTTAACAGTAACCTCTAAAGTTTTTAAACCGTGCTCCATTGCAACTTTAGAAGCAGCTTCTGCAGCCATTTGCGCAGCGAATGGAGTAGATTTACGAGATCCACGGAAACCAAGTGCACCAGCACTAGACCAAGAAAGTGCGTTACCGTGAGTATCTGTAAGAGTTACGATTGTGTTGTTGAAAGTAGAACGAATATGAGCTATACCAGCTTCAATATTCTTTTTCACACGTTTTTTACGAGTGTTTGTTTTACGTGCCATTGTTAGTTCAACCTCCTTTACTTATTATTTCTTTTTATTTGCTACTGTACGACGTGGACCTTTACGTGTACGAGCATTGTTTTTAGAGTTTTGACCACGAACTGGTAAACCACGACGGTGACGAAGACCACGGTAAGAACCGATCTCCATTAGACGTTTAATGTTAAGAGATACTTCACGACGAAGGTCTCCCTCAACTTTAATACGATCGATGATATCACGGATACGTCCTAATTCATCTTCTGTTAAATCACGAACTCGTGTTTCCGAAGAAATACCAGCCTCTGTAAGAATTTTTTCAGCAGTTGTGCGACCAATGCCGAATACGTAAGTTAAAGAAATAACAACGCGCTTGTCACGAGGAATATCTACACCTGCGATACGTGCCATTCTGAATGCACCTCCTTCTGATTAACCTTGTTTTTGTTTATGTTTAGGGTTTTCACAAATAACCATTACTTTTCCACGTCTACGAATAACTTTACATTTTTCGCAGATTGGTTTAACTGACGGTCTTACTTTCATGTCTCGAACCTCCTTAAAGATTACGGAGTGCTATATTATTTAAAACGGTACGTAATACGACCACGATTTAAATCGTACGGAGATAATTCTACCGTAACTTTGTCTCCTGGTAAAATACGAATGAAGTTCATACGGATTTTACCAGAAACGTGAGCCAATACGACATGCCCATTCTCTAATTCTACTTTGAACATAGCATTTGGCAACGTTTCAAGAACGGTACCTTCGACTTCAATTACATCATCTTTAGCCATTCAATAGTTCTCCCTTCTTCAAATCAGTAACATTTTACACTGCTCTGAAATCCCGGAGAGCCAGCTACTTATAAAGTGGTAAGGATTTCGTATCCTGCTTCTGTAAGAGCAATCGTGTGCTCAAAGTGTGCACACCATTTACCATCTACCGTTACCACTGTCCAGTCATCAGATAGTGTTTTTACATATCGTCTTCCTTGATTCACCATCGGCTCAACACAGATGACCATTCCCGGCTTTAATCTAGGGCCTCTATTTGGTGGACCATAGTGCGGGATTTGAGGGTCCTCATGTAAGTCTTGCCCGATTCCGTGACCAACATACTCCCTAACGATCGAGAATCCATTCTCTTCAGCATGGGTTTGAACCGCATGTGAGATATTTGATAATCTTTCGCCTGGTTTTACTTGTTCTAGACCAAGATACAACGATTTTTCTGTGACATCAAGTAGCTTTTGAACAGATTCAGAAATGTTTCCAATTGGATACGTCCATGCAGAATCTCCATGGTACCCATTGTATTTTGCACCAATATCGATACTGATGATATCGCCCTCTTCGAGCTTACGCTTCCCTGGAATCCCGTGTACAAGCTCTTCATTTACAGAAGCACATATGCTCCCCGGAAATCCGTTGTATCCTTTAAAAGATGGCGTAGCACCATATTTTCGAATCGTCTTTTCCGCTATTTGATCGAGCTCTTTCGTTGTAATTCCTGGAGTAATATGTTGTTTCAACTCTTGATGAGTTAAAGCAACGATCCTGCCAGCTTCTCGCATGATTTCTATCTCGCGAGGAGTTTTGCAGATGATCATTACGCTAAGCCCCCGATGAGAACATCGATATCAGCAAATACTTTATTGATATCTTGCTCACCATTAATGCTTTGTAAGTAACTAAGCTCCTCGTAGAAATCAAGCAAAGGTTTTGTTTGCTTAATATTTACATCTAAACGATTTGCTACAGTTTCTTCATTGTCATCAGAGCGTTGATATAATTCGCCACCACATTTATCGCACACATCAGCTTTTGCTGGTGGATTGAATTCTAAGTGGTAAGTCGCACCGCACTCTTTACAAATACGACGGCCTGTAAGGCGTGTTAATAACAACCCTGAATCCACATTAATGTTTAAAACATAGTCGATTTTTTTGCCAAGATCTTTCATAATCTCTTCAAGAGCTGATGCTTGTGCAACAGTTCGTGGGAAACCATCTAATAAGAAGCCTTTAATACAGTCTTCTTGACTTAAACGTTCACGAACAATTCCGATTGTAACTTCATCTGGAACAAGCGCGCCTTTATCAATAAAAGATTTTGCTTGTAAACCAAGTTCAGTTTCAGCCTTCATAGCTGCACGGAACATATCTCCTGTTGAGATGTGAGGGATGTTATACTTGGCAACAATCTGTTCGGCTTGTGTACCTTTACCAGCACCAGGAAGCCCCATTAAGATTAAGTTCATCCTTGTTCCCCCTCAGTACATGAGCATGTAGGGAAGACAATTCTTCCCACTTACTCACTGCTTGATAAACCCTTTGTAATGGCGTTTTACCAATTGGCTTTCTAGCTGCTTCATTGTTTCTAAAGCAACGCCGACAACGATTAACATACTCGTTCCACCAATCTGTGCAGATGGAGGAAGATTTCCCAATTTCGTAAAGATAACTGGTAAGATTGCAATCGCTGCTAGGAAAATTGATCCTACAAAGGTCAAACGATACAAGATTTTTGTTAGATATTGTTCTGTATTCTTACCCGGACGAATACCTGGAACATATCCACCTTGCTTGTTTAGATTCTCTGACATTTGCTCTGGATTAACCTGAACAAATGCATAGAAATATGTGAAGGCTACAATGAGCGCAACATATATAATCATTCCCACTGGGTGAGAATAGTTAAAGTTTGCAATAATCCACTGCGACACATCATGGTTCGGGAAGAACTGTGCAATAGTTGGTGGCGTAATTAAGAATGAAACAGCAAAAATGACTGGAATAACACCCGCACTATTTACCTTAAGTGGTAAATGAGTGTTTTGTGCTCCAGCATGATTCCCATTCCCTCCTGTTACACGCTTCGCATATTGAATTGGGATCTTTCTAACAGCCTGTTGAATGAAAATAACACCAACAATAACTGCTAGCACAGCTAGTAAAATCAATGCAACTTTAACGATACTCATGAACAATTGATCTCCGATATTTTGAAACTGTTGTTGATACACTTGAGATATAACACTTGGGATCGCTGCGGCAATACCACCAAAGATGAGGATGGAAATACCATTACCTACACCTTTAGATGTAATCTGTTCACCTAACCACATTAAAAATGCAGTACCAGCAGTCAGTACCGTAGCAATGTATAAATAAGTGCTCCAACCAGGATTCAAAATTAATTGCCCACCTACCATACCGTTAAAACCGATCGACATACCAAACCCCTGAATAAACGCAAGAACAATTGTAAAGTAACGCGTGAATTGCGTTAGTTTACGACGGCCCATTTCGCCTTGCTTCGACCATTCCGAAAATTTAGGAACAACATCCATCTGCAATAATTGCACGATGATGGATGCTGTAATATACGGCATGATTCCCATCGCGAAGATGGAGAAGTTTTTCAAGGCGCCACCGCCAAATGTATTTAGTATACCTAAGGCATTTAATTGATCTTGTGCTTTCAGTACGTCTCCATTTGTAAATGGCACTGGGATAAACGTGCCAATCCTGAATACGATTAACATCGCTAAAGTGAATAATATTTTACGTCTTATCTCAGCAACGCGCATAAAGTTGGAGATTGTACGAAACATTAGATCACCTCAACTGATCCGCCAGCTGCTTCAATTGCTTCTTTAGCACTTGAAGAGAACTTGTGCGCTTTAACAGTTAATTTTTTCTCTACTGCTCCGCTTGCAAGAATTTTAACACCGTCGTTTAACTTGCTGATAACGCCAGTTTCCAGCAATAATTCAGGTGTTACTTCTGTACCATCTTCAAAACGATTTAACGTTGATAAGTTTACAATTGTAAACTCTTTACGGTTAATGTTTGTGAAGCCGCGTTTTGGTAAACGACGGAATAGTGGAGTTTGACCACCTTCGAAGCCAAGACGAACACCGCCGCCAGAACGTGCGTTTTGTCCTTTATGACCTCTACCAGCAGTTTTACCGTTACCAGAACCGATACCACGACCGACACGGTTACGTACTTTACGAGAACCTTCTGCAGGTTTTAATTCATGAAGTTTCATTCCCAGGCACCTCCTTATATTAATGAGTTATCCTTAAGCTTCTTTTACAGTTATAAGGTGAGAAACTTTGTTGATCATACCAAGAATAGCAGGAGTTTCTTCCTTAACTACAGTTGAATTCAACTTTTTAAGACCTAAAGCTTCTACCGTCGCACGTTGATCTTGTGGACGACCAATTACACTACGAGTGAGGGTAATTTCTAACTTTTTCGCCATTTGTTTTCCCTCCTTAACCTAGTAGCTCTTCTACAGATTTACCGCGTAATTTTGCAACATCTTCAGCGCGCTTAAGTTCGCTTAATCCGTTCACAGTAGCGCGAATCATGTTGATTGGTGTGTTAGAACCAAGAGATTTCGAAAGAATATCTTGTACACCAGCTAATTCTAGTACCGCACGAACAGGTCCACCAGCAATAACACCAGTACCCTCAGCAGCAGGTTTTAAGAATACTTCACCAGCTCCAAAATGACCGTTGATTGTGTGTGGAATTGTTGTACCAACTAATGGTACTGCGATTAGGTTTTTCTTAGCGTCTTCGATAGCTTTACGAATTGCGTCTGGTACCTCTTGTGCTTTACCAGTACCGAATCCAACATGACCGTTTTTATCGCCAACTACAACTAGTGCAGCAAAGCGGAAACGACGACCACCCTTAACAACTTTCGCGACACGATTTATCGTAACTACACGTTCTTCAAGTTCTAATTTACTTGGGTCAATGCGTTGCATCAATTTTCCCTCCTTTGACCATTAAAATTGTAATCCAGCCTCACGAGCAGCTTCAGCTAGAGCTTTAACACGGCCATGGTATAAGTAACCACCGCGATCAAATACTACTTCTTTAACGCCTTTCTCTACAGCACGCTTAGCAACTGATTCTCCAACTTTCGTAGCAGCTTCAGTATTGCTAGTACCGTTAAGAGCAAGGTCTTTATCAAGAGTAGATGCACTTACTAATGTTACACCATTTACATCATCAATAACTTGAGCGTAAATATGTTGGTTAGAACGGTACACGTTTAAACGTGGACGTTCTGCAGTACCAGTAAGTTTAGCACGTACACGTGCATGTCTTTTCTTACGAGTCGCATTTTTAGCAGCTTTAGTGATCATTCTTGTCACTCCTTTCTCTCACCTAACGGGTTTACTTAGCAGTTTTACCTTCTTTACGACGAACAACTTCGCCTTCGTAACGAATACCTTTACCTTTATATGGTTCAGGAGCACGTACAGCACGGATGTTAGCAGCAAATTCGCCAACACGTTGCTTGTCGATACCTTTAATTACGATTTTAGTTGGTGCAGGTACTTCAACTTCAAGACCTGCTTCCGGAGTCATTTCTACTGGATGAGAATAACCTACGCTTAAAACAAGTTTATCTCCTTGTTTTTGAGCACGGTAACCAACACCGACTAATTCAAGTCCGCGTGCGAAACCTGCAGTTACACCTTCAACCATGTTTCCGATTAAAGCACGAGTTGTACCGTGTAATGCACGGTGTTCCTTCTGTTCAGATGGACGCTCAACTGTTAGTGTATTTTCTTCAATTTTGATAGACATATCAGCATTGAATGTACGAGTTAATTCACCTTTAGGGCCTTTTACTGTTACAGTATTGTCTTCTGCAATTGTAATAGTAACACCTGCAG
Organism: Bacillus hominis; assembly: GCF_018332515.1. Classification (GTDB taxonomy): domain Bacteria; phylum Bacillota; class Bacilli; order Bacillales; family Bacillaceae_G; genus Bacillus_A; species Bacillus_A hominis. The sequence goes on from NZ_BOQD01000049.1 coordinate 17,426, forward strand.
GGATTTCAAGAATCTTTTTACCAATACGAGACATGTGGTCACACCTCCGTTCGTTTTAAATATATATTACCAAACGTATGCTACTACTTCTCCACCAGTTTGTAATTGACGAGCGTCTTTGTCTGTCATTACTCCCTTAGATGTAGAAACAAGAGCGATACCTAATCCGTTAAGTACACGTGGTACTTCATCAGCTTTAGCGTAAACGCGTAAGCCAGGTTTACTGATACGTTTTAATCCAGTGATTACACGTTCATTGTTTGCACCATATTTCAGGAAAATACGAAGGATACCTTGTTTGTTATCCTCGATGTATTCTACATCACGAATGAAACCTTCACGTTTTAAAAGTTCAGCGATCTCTTTTTTGATTTTAGAAGCAGGAACTTCTAACTTCTCATGACGTACCATGTTCGCATTACGGATGCGAGTAAGCATGTCTGCAATTGGATCTGTCATCACCATGTGTTTTACCTCCTTCCCATTTGTGGGTTTTACCAACTAGCTTTTTTAACACCAGGAATTTGACCTTTATATGCAAGTTCACGGAAACAAATACGGCAAAGCTTAAATTTGCGGTATACAGAATGCGGACGACCGCAGCGTTCGCAACGTGTATACTCTTGTACTTTAAACTTAGGAGTACGCTTTTGTTTCGCGATCATAGATTTTTTAGCCACGTTTTCGCCTCCTCTACTTAGCGTTGGCTTCCATTATTTTTGGAATGGCATACCGAATTGTGTTAAAAGTTCACGAGCTTCTTCATCAGTTTTCGCTGTAGTAACGATTACGATGTCCATACCGCGGACTTTACTTACTTTATCATAATCAATCTCAGGGAAAATTAGTTGCTCTTTAACACCTAATGTGTAGTTCCCACGACCATCGAATGATTTCTTAGAAACACCACGGAAATCACGTACACGTGGTAAAGAAACTGATACTAATTTGTCGAAGAACTCATACATTTGTTGTCCGCGTAAAGTTACTTTAGCACCGATTGGCATACCTTCACGAAGACGGAAACCAGCGATTGATTTTTTAGCGCGAGTTACAACAGGTTTTTGACCTGCGATTTGAGTTAATTCTTCTACTGCATTGTCTAAAGCTTTTGAGTTAGATACCGCGTCACCAACACCAGTGTTGATTACGATCTTTTCGATTTTCGGTACTTCCATCACAGATTTATAGTTAAACTTGCTCATTAGAGCAGGAGTAATTTCCTTTTGGAACTTCTCTTTAAGGCGATTCAATGAAGTGACCTCCTTTCTTAAGAAAATTATTTATCTAATAATTCACCAGATTTTTTTGCAATACGAACTTTTTTACCATCTTCTACTTTGAAGCCTACGCGAGTAGGTTCGCCTGTTTTCGGATCTAATACCATAACATTAGAAACGTGAATAGGTGCTTCTTTCGTAATAATTCCACCTTGTGGATTTAATTGAGATGGCTTAGAGTGTTTTTTAACGATGTTAACACCCTCAACGATAACACGGTTTTGCTTTGGGAAAGCCACAAGGATAACGCCTTGTTTTCCTTTGTCTTTACCAGTGATTACCTGAACTTTATCACCTTTTTTTACATGCATCTTAATTCTGCACCTCCTTAGCAAGGCAATACCTTAAATTATAGAACTTCTGGAGCTAAAGAAACGATCTTCATGAAGTTGCTATCACGTAATTCACGAGCTACTGGTCCGAAGATACGAGTACCACGTGGGCTCTTATCGTCTTTGATGATAACCGCTGCGTTTTCATCAAATTTAATGTAAGAACCGTCCGGACGACGAGCTCCGCTCTTCGTACGTACCACTACTGCCTTAACAACGTCACCTTTTTTAACAACGCCACCTGGTGTTGCTTGTTTTACCGTAGCAACGATAATGTCACCAATGTTAGCATATTTACGACCAGAGCCGCCTAATACTTTAATTGTTAAAAGTTCACGTGCACCAGAGTTGTCAGCAACTTTCAAACGAGATTCTTGTTGGATCATGTTATGAAACCTCCCTTCGGACTAAAAATTCCGATTCGTCTATTTAGATAATAACCGCTTCTTCAACGATTTCAACTAAACGGAAACGCTTAGTAGCAGAAAGCGGGCGAGTTTCCATGATTTTAACGATATCGCCAAGTTTCGCTTGGTTTTGCTCATCATGGGCTTTGTACTTTTTAGAATACTTAACACGTTTTCCGTACAAGGAATGAGTTTTGTAAGTTTCAACTAAAACTGTAATCGTTTTGTCCATTTTATCAGACACAACACGACCAGTATAAACTTTGCGTTGGTTACGTTCGCTCACTATGCAAACCTCCCCTCAATTTATCGATTAATTCCGATCTCTCTTTCACGAACTACAGTTTTCATACGAGCAATCGCTTTACGCACTTCACGGATGCGAGTTGGATTCTCTAATTGTCCTGTAGCAAGTTGGAAGCGAAGATTGAATAATTCTTCCTTTAAAGCTTTAACTTTTGTTTCGATTTCGGCAGTGGTTAGTTCACGAATATCATTAGTTTTCATTAGATTCACCACCATTTTCTTCACGTTTTACGAATTTACATTTCACAGGTAACTTGTGAGCTGCAAGACGTAATGCTTCGCGTGCTACCTCTTCAGATACACCCGCGATTTCAAACATAATTTTCCCAGGTTTTACTACTGCTACCCAGCCTTCTGGTGCCCCTTTACCGGAACCCATACGTACTTCTAGAGGTTTTGCAGTGTAAGGTTTAGAAGGGAAAATTTTAATCCATACTTTACCGCCACGTTTCATGTAACGAGTCATTGCACGACGAGCAGCTTCGATTTGACGGTTTGTAATCCATGAAGCAGCTTGTGCTTGTAAACCGAATTCACCGAAAGCAATTTCAGTTCCACCTTTTGCACGACCACGCATTTTACCACGATGCTCTCTACGATATTTTACGCGTTTTGGCATTAACATATTATTTTCCTCCTTCCTCAGAAGCTTTCTTTTTTGTAGGAAGGACTTCTCCACGGTAGATCCATACTTTTACGCCTAATTTACCGTATGTTGTATCAGCTTCAACTGCTGCATAGTCAATATCAGCGCGAAGTGTATGAAGTGGAACAGTTCCTTCACTGTAAGATTCTGCACGAGCGATATCAGCTCCGCCAAGACGACCAGAAACCTGTGTTTTAATACCTTTTGCTCCTGCACGCATAGCACGTTGAATAACTTGCTTTTGTGCACGACGGAATGATACACGGTTTTCTAATTGACGAGCGATGTTTTCGCCTACTAATTTAGCGTTAAGATCAGCTCTCTTAACTTCTAAAATGTTAATGTGTACACGCTTGCCTGTTAATTGGTTAAGTGCTTTACGAAGTGCTTCAACTTCAGTACCACCTTTACCAATTACCATACCAGGTTTTGCAGTGTGAATTGTAACATTTACACGATTTGCTGCACGTTCGATTTCTACTTTAGCAACAGCAGAATCTTTTAAGCGTACAGTAATGTACTCACGGATTTTGATGTCTTCATGTAATAATGTAGCGTAATCTTTCTCAGCGAACCAACGAGATTCCCAGTCACGGATAACACCGACACGAAGACCAATTGGATTAACCTTCTGACCCATCGATTATCCCTCCTTCTTTTCTGATACCACAACTGTGATGTGGCTTGTGCGTTTGTTAATTTGGCTTGCACGACCCATTGCACGTGGACGGAAACGTTTCAACGTTGGACCTTCGTCAACGAAGACTTTTTCAACAACTAGGTTGTTAATATCCATCTCATAATTGTGCTCTGCATTTGCGATTGCAGATTTTAAAACTTTTTCTACAACTGGAGAAGCAGTTTTTGGTGTGTGGTTAAGGATAGCAATCGCTTCACCCACTTGCTTACCTCGGATTAAGTCTACTACTAAACGAACTTTACGAGGAGCAATACGAACTGTTCTCGCTACTGCTTTAGCTTGCATTGAAGTGCCTCCTCTCATTATCTTCTAGTTTTCTTATCGTCAGCAAGGTGACCTTTATACGTACGAGTTGGTGCGAATTCACCTAACTTATGGCCAACCATATCCTCAGTGATGTACACAGGTACGTGTTTACGACCATCATATACAGCGATTGTGTGTCCGATGAACTGAGGGAAGATAGTTGAACGGCGAGACCAAGTTTTAACAACTTGTTTTTGCTCAGATGCAACTAATTTTTCCATTTTGCTCATTAAGTGATCATCGACAAATGGTCCTTTTTTTAAGCTACGAGCCATTTTGGTGCCTCCCTTCGTGATTGGCGTACGGTTCTTGAAATGAACCGTACTACAATCCCATTATTTTTTACGACGACGAACGATAAATTTATCAGACGCTTTGTTTTTCTTACGAGTCTTGAATCCAAGAGTTGGTTTACCCCATGGAGACATTGGAGACTTACGTCCGATTGGAGAGCGTCCTTCACCACCACCGTGTGGGTGATCAACCGGGTTCATTACAGAACCACGAACTGTTGGGCGCTTACCTAACCAGCGAGAGCGACCTGCTTTACCGATTTTGATAAGTTCGTGTTGTTCGTTACCAACTTGACCGATTGAAGCGCGACAAGCAGATAATACAAGACGTACTTCACCAGAAGTTAAACGTACAAGTACGTATTTACCTTCTTTACCAAGTACTTGAGCAGATGTACCAGCAGAACGAACTAATTGTCCGCCACGACCAGGCTTAAGCTCGATGTTATGAACAACAGTACCTACTGGAATGTTGATTAATGGTAATGCGTTACCGATTTTGATGTCAGCTTCTGGGCCAGACATAACTTCCATACCTACTTCTAAAGTTTTAGGAGCAAGAATGTAACGTTTTTCACCGTCAACGTAGTTAATTAATGCGATATTCGCAGAGCGGTTTGGATCGTATTCGATCGTAGCAACGCGTCCTGGAATTCCATCTTTGTTACGCTTAAAGTCGATGATACGGTATTGACGCTTATGTCCGCCACCTTGATGACGTACAGTAATTTTACCTTGGTTATTACGACCAGCCTTTTTGCTTAAAGGAGCAAGTAAAGACTTTTCTGGTCTGTCAGTCGTGATTTCAGCGAAATCATTCGTAGTCATGTTACGACGACCGTTAGTAGTTGGATTATACTTTTTAATTCCCATCTCAATTTCCCTCCTTCTTTAGTAAGAATTAAACGCCTTGGAAGATTTCGATTTCTTTGCTGTCAGCAGTTAGCTTAACGATTGCTTTACGACGACGGCTAGTAAAACCAGCGTGACGACCAACACGTTTTGCTTTCGGCTTGTAGTTCATGATGTTTACTTTGTCTACATTAACACCAAAGATCGCTTCGATAGCGTCTTTAACTTCTGTTTTATTAGATTTAACGTCCACGTCGAACGTATATTTTTTTTCAGCCATCATTTCCATAGAACGTTCAGTGATAACTGGGCGCTTAATGATATCACGAGGATCTCTCATTATGCAAGCACCTCCTCTACTTTTGCCACTGCCGCTTTTGTCATGATTAACTTATCATGATGAAGCACATCTAGCACGTTTACGCCATCAGCAGTGATTACTGTTACTCCAGGGATATTGCGAGCAGATAACTCTACAGATTCGTTTGCATCAGCAGTTACGATAAGAGCTTTCTTCTCAACAGTTAATCCTTTAAGTACTGTTACCATGTCTTTTGTTTTTGGTGCATTTAACACTAGGTCTTCAAGAACTACAATGTTGTTCTCAACTACTTTAGTAGCTAATGCAGATTTGATTGCTAAACGACGAACTTTCTTAGGAAGTTTGTACGCATAGCTTCTTGGTGTAGGTCCGAATACCGTACCACCACCACGCCATTGAGGAGAGCGGATAGACCCTTGACGAGCACGTCCAGTTCCTTTTTGACGCCATGGTTTACGACCACCACCACGAACTTCAGAACGAGTTTTTACTTTGTGTGTACCTTGACGTAAAGATGCACGTTGCATCATTACAGCTTCGAAAAGTACAGCTTCATTTGGTTCGATACCGAAAATAGCTTCAGCTAATTCGATTTCACCAACCTGTGAACCAGTTTGGTTATATACAGTAACTTTTGGCATTGGAATTCCTCCTTCCTATTGTGAATTATTTGCTAACCTTCACAGCGCCTTGAACAACTACAAGAGATTTCTTAGCACCTGGAACGTTACCTTTTACTAGTAATAAGTTGCGCTCAGTGTCAACTTGAACGATTTCTAAGTTTTGGATAGTAACTTGGTCTCCACCCATACGTCCAGCAAGTTTTTTGCCTTTGAATACACGGTTCGGAGCAACTGGCCCCATTGAACCTGGACGACGGTGATAGCGAGAACCATGAGACATAGGTCCGCGAGATTGTCCGTGGCGTTTAATAACACCTTGGAAACCTTTACCTTTAGAAATTCCTGTTACGTCAACGATTTCACCTGCAGCGAAAACTTCAACTTTTACCTCTTGACCAACCTCTAATCCGTCCACGTCTGCATCGCGGATTTCGCGAATGAAGCGCTTAGGAGTTGTAGATGCTTTAGCAGTGTGGCCTTGTTCAGGTTTGTTAGTTAACTTTTCACGTTTATCTTCAAATCCTAACTGAATTGCGTTGTAGCCATCAGTTTCAGTTGTTTTCTTTTGAAGAACAACGTTTGGATTAGCAGCGATTACCGTTACTGGGATTAACTCACCGTTCTCAGCAAATACTTGAGTCATACCGATCTTTCTTCCTAAGATTCCTTTGGTCATGAGTTACACCTCCTACATTTTTAAGTTATATGAATTATAGTTTGATTTCGATATCTACACCAGATGGTAAGTCTAAACGCATTAATGAATCTACTGTTTGCGGAGTAGGACTCACGATGTCGATTAGACGTTTGTGTGTGCGCATTTCGAATTGTTCACGAGAATCTTTGTACTTATGAACAGCACGAAGAATTGTGTAAATAGTCTTCTCAGTTGGTAATGGGATCGGACCAGAAACTGTTGCCCCAGAACGCTTAGCTGTTTCTACAATTTTCTCAGCTGATTGATCAAGAATACGGTGATCATAAGCTTTTAAACGGATACGAATTTTTTCTTTTGCCATTATTTTCCCTCCTTCGTTCGCCTATTTCTAAAATAGACCTTCTCCATGGAAATTTCCCCACACCATGCCATGGCAAAGCGGCCGGGTGTGTCAGCAACCTTCCACTTCATCGCAGTCAAAGACCAACATTGTCTATTATACAATGTTATTCGTCTAGATGCAAGCATCTTTTTGTTTGCATCTGCTTTTCTCTACTTTTGCTATTATACATGGCACTTTAAAGAATATCAAGTTTTCATCTACTCTTATTCAACTTACAGTTTTTGGGTGTTACTTTCGTTTTATATACTATAGAAGAAACTCATTCAAAAATAGAAAATACATCTCTTTCTTCTATATAAATAAGCAATAAAAAAACTCAAGGGAGAATCCCTTGAGTTTTTAATAATCTAATTAAAGACTACTCAGCAACGATTGTAGCAACTACACCGTAACCTACTGTACGTCCACCTTCACGAATAGAGAATTTAGTTCCCTCTTCGATAGCGATTGGAGCGATAAGTTCGATAGTCATTTCGATGTTGTCACCAGGCATTACCATTTCAGTACCTTCTGGTAATTGGATGATACCAGTTACGTCAGTTGTACGGAAGTAGAACTGAGGACGGTAGTTAGCGAAGAATGGAGTGTGACGTCCACCTTCTTCTTTAGATAATACGAAAACTTCAGCTTTGAATTTAGCGTGTGCTTTTACAGAGCCAGTTTTAGCAAGAACTTGTCCACGTTGGATGTCTTCACGAGCAACCCCACGAAGTAGAGCACCGATGTTGTCTCCAGCTTGTGCTTGGTCAAGAAGCTTACGGAACATTTCTACACCAGTTACAGTTGTAGAAGCATTCTCTTCAGCAAGACCGATGATTTCTACTACGTCACCAACTTTAACGATACCGCGCTCAACACGACCAGTTGCAACTGTACCACGACCTGTGATAGAGAATACATCCTCGATAGGCATTAAGAATGGTTTGTCAGTTTCACGTTCTGGAGTTGGGATGTAAGCATCAACTTCAGCCATTAATTCCATGATTTTTTCTTCCCACTCAGCTTCTCCTTGAAGAGCTTTAAGAGCAGAACCTTTAATTACAGGAATATCGTCGCCTGGGAATCCGTATTCAGATAATAGGTCGCGAACTTCCATTTCTACTAATTCTAATAATTCTTCGTCATCTACCATGTCGCATTTGTTTAAGAATACAACGATGTAAGGAACACCTACTTGACGAGAAAGAAGGATGTGCTCACGTGTTTGAGGCATTGGGCCATCAGCAGCAGATACTACTAAGATACCGCCGTCCATTTGAGCAGCACCAGTGATCATGTTTTTAACATAGTCAGCGTGACCTGGGCAGTCAACGTGTGCATAGTGACGAGTTTCAGTTTCGTACTCAACGTGTGCAGTTGAGATTGTGATTCCGCGCTCTCTTTCTTCTGGAGCAGCGTCGATTTGATCGTATCCGCGTGCTTCAGCACCACCAGCTTTTGCAAGAACTGTAGTGATCGCAGCAGTTAATGTAGTTTTACCATGGTCAACGTGGCCGATTGTACCGATGTTAACATGGGGTTTAGAACGTTCGAATTTAGCCTTAGCCATTCTAAATTCCTCCTTAGTTTATATAGGTTATTTTATATTTAGACTAGAAAGTGAAACTCAAGTCTCACTTTCTAAGCTTACATAAGTAGTTATACTTGAACAATCGATAAAAATCAATTATTCACCTTTATTTTTTTTAATAATTTCTTCAGAAACAGACTTCGGTACTTCTTCATAATGATCAAATGTCATTGAGAATGTTCCGCGTCCTTGAGTGTTAGAACGTAATGCCGTTGCATAACCGAACATTTCAGAAAGTGGAACCATAGCGCGAACAACTTGAGCGTTACCGCGAGCTTCCATACCTTCTACACGTCCACGACGAGATGTTACGTCGCCCATAATGTCACCCATGTACTCTTCAGGAATTACAACTTCAACTTTCATCATTGGCTCAAGAATTACTGGGCTACATTTAGAAACCGCAGCTTTAAGCGCCATAGATGCAGCGATTTTGAACGCCATCTCAGATGAATCGACATCATGGTAAGATCCGTCAACTAACGCAGCTTTGATGTCAACTAGTGGATAACCAGCTAGTACACCATTTTTAAGTGAGTCTTCAAGACCCGCTCCAACAGCTGGGATGTATTCACGTGGAACTACACCGCCGACGATTTTGTTTTGGAATTCAAAACCTTTACCTTCTTCATTAGGTTCAAACTCAATCCAAACGTGACCGAATTGTCCACGACCACCAGATTGACGAGCGAACTTACCTTCAACTTTCGCAGCAGCGCGGAAAGTCTCACGGTATGCTACCTGAGGAGCACCAACGTTTGCTTCCACTTTGAATTCACGGCGCATACGGTCAACGATGATATCAAGGTGAAGTTCACCCATACCAGCGATGATTGTTTGGCCAGTTTCTTGGTCAGTGTGAGCACGGAATGTTGGATCTTCTTCAGAAAGCTTAGATAATGCTGTACCCATTTTATCTTGGTCAGCTTTAGATTTTGGTTCGATAGCTACAGAGATAACTGGTTCTGGGAATTCCATAGACTCAAGGATAACAAGACTCTTCTCATCACAAAGAGTATCACCAGTAGTAGTATCTTTTAAACCTACAGCAGCAGCGATATCACCAGCGTAAACTGTTGAAATCTCTTCACGGCTGTTAGCGTGCATTTGTAGGATACGTCCTACACGCTCACGCTTACCTTTAGTTGAGTTTTTCACGTATGATCCAGAGTTTAACACACCAGAGTACACACGGAAGAACGTTAACTTACCAACATAAGGATCAGTCATGATTTTGAATGCTAAAGCTGCGAATGGTTCTTCATCGCTAGACTTACGTTCGATAGCTTCATCTGTATCCGGTAGAGTACCTTTAATAGCAGGTACATCTAATGGAGATGGTAGGTAGTCGATAACTGCGTCTAACAGAATTTGAACACCTTTATTTTTGAATGCAGAACCACAGATTACTGGGAAGAATTCTACAGAAGTCGTAGCCTTACGGATACCAGCTTTAAGCTCTTCTACAGTGATTTCTTCACCTTCTAGGTACTTCATCATCATTTCTTCATCAAGCTCAGCTACCGCTTCAATAAGTTTTCCACGGTATTCTTCAGCTAATTCTTTGTGCTCTTCAGGAATTTCGACACGCTCGATGTCTGTTCCTAAATCGTTAGCGTACATGTAAGCACACTCTTCAACAAGGTCAATGATACCATTGAACTCATCTTCAGCACCGATTGGTAACTGAATTGGATGTGCGTTTGCTTGTAAACGATCGTGGATTGTTCCTACAGAGTATAAGAAATCTGCACCAATCTTATCCATTTTGTTAACGAATACGATACGAGGTACACCATAAGTAGTAGCCTGACGCCAAACAGTTTCTGTTTGTGGTTCTACACCAGATTGTGCATCAAGTACTGCTACTGCGCCATCAAGTACGCGTAAAGAACGTTCTACTTCTACTGTGAAATCTACGTGTCCTGGAGTATCAATGATATTTACACGGTGACCTTTCCATTGTGCTGTAGTTGCAGCAGAAGTAATTGTGATACCACGTTCTTGCTCTTGCTCCATCCAGTCCATCTGAGATGCACCTTCATGAGTTTCACCGATTTTATGAATACGTCCTGTGTAATACAGAATACGCTCAGTTGCTGTTGTTTTACCAGCATCGATGTGAGCCATGATACCAATATTACGAGTGTTTTCTAAAGAGAACTCTCTAGTCATTTGGTGTCTTGCTCCTTCCATATATGGATTGGATTATTTTATTTTAAGTAGCAAAAAAGCCACTTTATATTGTTACATATGCCAGTGTCCAGTACCCTCATTATGTAAAACGAGCGCCCAACGAAAGGGAGAGGCATTCTCCCTCTCCACACTTCCATAAGCGACAAATAAAGCGGTTTATGCTTACATTTATTTTACGTTGAATCCTACCAACGGTAATGAGCAAATGCTTTGTTAGCTTCTGCCATTTTATGAGTGTCTTCACGTTTCTTAACAGATGCACCAGCGTTGTTAGCTGCATCTAAGATTTCGTAAGCTAGACGCTCTTCCATAGTTTTTTCACCACGAAGACGAGCATAGTTTACTAACCAGCGAAGACCTAAAGTTGTACGGCGTTCTGGACGAACCTCAACTGGAACTTGGTAGTTAGCACCACCAACACGACGAGCGCGTACTTCAAGAACAGGCATGATGTTCTTAAGAGCTTGCTCGAATACTTCCATTGGTTCTTTATCTGAACGTTCACGAACGATATCGAAAGCGTTATAAAGAATTGTTTGAGATTTACCTTTTTTACCGTCAACCATCATTTTGTTGATTAGGCGTGTTACAAGTTTAGAATTGTACATTGGATCTGGTAACACGTCACGTTTCGCAACAGGTCCTTTACGAGGCATATTGAGTTCCTCCTTTCATTATAAGTTTATTATTTTTTAGCAGGTTTTGGTCGCTTAGTACCATATTTAGAACGTCCTTGCATACGTTTGTCAACACCAGCTGTATCAAGCGCACCACGAACGATGTGGTAACGTACCCCTGGTAAATCCTTTACTCGACCACCGCGAATTAATACTACGCTATGCTCTTGTAGGTTATGACCGATACCTGGGATGTAAGCTGTAACTTCAATACCATTTGTTAAACGTACACGAGCGTATTTACGTAACGCTGAGTTCGGTTTCTTCGGAGTCATTGTACCAACACGAGTACATACACCACGTTTTTGAGGTGCAGAGATATCAGTTGATTTTTTCTTTAAAGAGTTAAAACCTTTGTTTAACGCAGGTGATTTAGACTTCCATACTTTATCAGTACGACCATTTCTCACTAATTGGTTAATAGTAGGCATTTGATTATCCTCCCTTCGCATGTTTGTATGACCACATATCCAGGTGGTTCATTATTAGTTGAAAACAAAGTTTTTGCAAGGAAGAGCAAATGCTCTCTCCTCACAAAAACAGTTTTAACTTATTATTCCTATTGCTGAAGCTCCCACTTGAATCCCCGAAGCTTTTCCAAGCTTACGAACTGATTCAACTTTGGTTATGGGTATGTTATGTTGCAATGCAGTACGAATGATAACGTGAGTTAATCTCACATCAGCATCTTCTGCAATGACAACTTCTTTAACTATACCAGCTTTGATTGCTTCCAATGTTCGTTTATGACCAACGACTACATTTTCAGCATTTGACACTTTTTGATAAGACATATAAATATCCTCCAAAGCATCATTCAGGAGCAACCTTGATTATAGTAACATTTTGACTCATACAATGTCAACTAGGATTAGCTGTTTTTATACAAAATTTACGACGGAAAATTTTACTGTTCCACATAAACTTCATCGTTTTCTACATTCATGTTATCTTGTGTTGTTTTTACAAGATCCACTTTGCGATAACGATTCATACCCGTTCCAGCAGGAACAAGCTTACCGATAATAACATTTTCTTTCAATCCTAGAAGCTCATCGCGTTTACCCTTAATTGCTGCATCTGTTAGAACACGAGTTGTTTCCTGGAACGATGCTGCAGATAAGAACGAATCTGTCTCAAGTGAAGCTTTTGTAATACCAAGTAGAACCGGTCTAGCCGTTGCTGGTTGTTTACCTTTCAGTAACACCTTCGCATTCGCATCAGTAAACTGATGGATATCTAGTAATGTTCCTGGTAATACATCTGTTTCACCCGCATCACTTACACGAACTTTACGTAGCATTTGACGTACCATTACTTCTACGTGTTTGTCACCAATTTCTACCCCTTGCATACGGTATACTTTTTGAACTTCACGTAATAAGTATTCTTGAACGGCTGTAATGTCCGTTACTTTTAGTAATTCTTTCGGATCAATAGAACCTTCTGTTAACTCTTTACCGTGACTGATTGGCTGTCCTAGAATTACTTTCAGACGAGCACCGTAAGGAATAGCATACGTACGAGCTTCAACTTCACCCTGTACAACTACTTCTTGGCGATCTTTAACATCGTTGATCGCTGCGATAACACCGTCGATTTCACTGATAACTGCCTGACCTTTCGGATTACGAGCTTCGAAGATCTCTTGGATACGAGGTAAACCTTGTGTGATATCATCTCCGGCAACCCCGCCCGTATGGAACGTACGCATCGTTAACTGTGTACCTGGCTCACCGATAGATTGAGCTGCGATAATACCTACCGCCTCTCCTACTTCTACGTCTGTACCAGTTGCTAAGTTACGACCGTAACACTTCTTACATACACCGTGGCGAGTATTACACGTAAACGCTGAACGGATATTTACAGTTTCAACACCCGAATTTTCAACGATATGAGCGATATCTTCAGTAATTAATTGGTTTTCACTAACTAATACTTCACCTGTTTCAGGATGTTTTACAGTTTTTCTCGCAAAACGTCCAACAAGACGATCATATAGTGACTCAATAACTTCATTACCCTCTTTAATCGCACCAATTAATAAACCACGATCTGTTCCACAATCATCTTCACGAACGATTACATCTTGTGCAACGTCTACAAGACGACGTGTTAAGTAACCAGAATCGGCAGTTTTAAGTGCTGTATCGGCAAGACCTTTACGCGCACCATGCGTAGAGATGAAGTACTCAAGTACTGTTAAACCTTCACGGAAACTTGATTTGATCGGAAGCTCAATGATACGACCAGATGGATTGGCCATCAGACCACGCATACCAGCAAGCTGAGTAAAGTTCGATGCGTTACCACGGGCACCGGAATCACTCATCATGAAGATTGGATTGCGCTTATTCAAGGATTTCATCAGCTTTCCTTGGATAACATCTTTTGCATTACTCCAAATAGAGATAACGCGATCGTAACGTTCTTCTTCCGTGATTAAACCGCGACGGAATTGTTTAATTACATTATCTACTTTTGCTTGTGCTTCATGGAGAATTTCATCTTTTTCACCTAATACAAGAATGTCTGATACCCCAACTGTAATACCAGCTTTTGTAGAGTATTTAAATCCTAAGTTTTTCATACGGTCAAGCATGCGAGATGTTTCTGTAATTTGGAAACGTTTGAATACTTCCGCAATAATATTACCAAGGATTTTCTTGCTAAATGGTGCCACTTCTTCGCGACTAGCAATAATTTCTTTAATGTTCGCACCTTTTTCAACGAAATATTCCGCTGGTGTTTCTTTTTCAAGGTTTGAGTTTGTTGGTTCATTAATATAAGGGAACGACTCTGGTAAGATTTCGTTAAATATTAATTTACCAACTGTTGTTAATAGAAGCTTACTCTTTTGCTCTTCAGTAAACGTTACATTATTTACTGAACTAGCAGCAACTGCAACACGTGTGTGCAGATGTACATATCCATTTTGGTATGCAAGTATTGCTTCGTTTGCATCTTTGAAGACCATACCTTCACCGATTGCACCCTCACGCTCAAGTGTTAAGTAATAGTTACCTAATACCATATCCTGAGATGGAGTAACAACTGGTTTTCCGTCTTTTGGATTCAAGATGTTTTGTGCCGCTAACATAAGAATACGAGCTTCTGCTTGTGCCTCTGATGATAACGGAACGTGAACCGCCATTTGGTCACCGTCAAAGTCCGCGTTGTATGCAGTACATACAAGTGGGTGAAGACGGATTGCACGACCTTCTACTAATGTAGGTTCAAACGCCTGGATACCAAGACGGTGAAGTGTTGGTGCGCGGTTTAGAAGTACTGGATGCTCTTTGATCACAGATTCTAAAACGTCCCAAACTTCAGGGTGTACACGCTCGATTTTACGTTTAGCACTCTTAATGTTGTGTGCTAATCCTTTTCCAACTAACTCTTTCATAACGAAAGGTTTAAACAGTTCAAGCGCCATTTCTTTCGGTAATCCACATTGGTACATCTTTAAGTTCGGTCCTACAACGATTACAGAACGGCCAGAGTAGTCAACACGTTTACCTAATAAGTTTTGACGGAAACGTCCTTGTTTACCTTTAAGCATGTGAGATAGTGATTTTAATGGACGGTTACCTGGTCCAGTAACTGGACGGCCACGGCGACCATTATCGATTAATGCGTCTACAGCTTCTTGTAACATACGTTTTTCGTTTTGAACGATGATGCTTGGTGCACCTAAGTCCAATAGACGTTTTAAACGATTGTTACGGTTAATTACACGACGATATAAGTCATTTAAGTCAGAAGTAGCAAAACGTCCACCATCTAACTGTACCATCGGGCGTAGTTCTGGTGGGATAACTGGAAGAACATCTAGGATCATCCAAGATGGGTGATTTCCAGAGTTACGGAATGCTTCTAATACTTCTAGACGTTTAATAGCACGAGTACGGCGTTGTCCTTGTGCTGTTTTTAATTCTTCTTTTAAGAAGTCTACTTCTTTATCTAAATCGATGTCTTGCAGTAGCTTTTTAATAGCTTCTGCACCCATAGCAGCTTGGAATGTGCTGCCATATCGATCACGATATGCACGGTATTCTTTTTCAGAAAGTAATTGCTTCTTATCAAGTGGTGTATCTCCACTTTCTGTTACAACATAAGAAGCGAAATAAATTACTTCTTCAAGCGCGCGAGGGGACATGTCTAAGACAAGTCCCATGCGGCTCGGGATACCTTTGAAATACCAAATATGAGATACAGGAGCAGCTAATTCGATATGACCCATACGTTCACGACGTACTTTTGCACGCGTTACTTCAACGCCACATCGGTCACAAACTACACCTTTATAACGTACACGTTTATATTTTCCGCAATGACATTCCCAGTCCTTTTGTGGTCCGAAAATACGCTCACAGAACAAGCCATCTTTTTCAGGCTTTAACGTACGATAGTTAATTGTTTCTGGTTTCTTAACTTCACCGTATGACCAAGAACGAATCTTGTCAGGTGAAGCAAGTCCAATCTTCATATATTCAAAGTTATTTACATCTATCAAGGGGCCTACCTCCCTTTTAGTCTACAGGTTATCCCAATTATTCCTTAGTTGTCTCAACTTCAACATTCAATTTATCTGCTGATTGATGATCATCGTCATCTTCCGTATCACGCATTTCAATTTCTGTATCGTTGATAGACATCATTTTAACGTCCATACCTAAACTTTGCAGTTCTTTAATCAATACTTTGAATGATTCAGGAACGCCTGGTTCTGGAACATTTTCACCTTTAACAATGGCTTCATACGTCTTAACACGTCCAATAACATCATCAGACTTCACTGTTAAGATTTCTTGAAGAGTATAAGCAGCACCATAAGCTTCAAGTGCCCAAACCTCCATCTCACCGAAACGCTGTCCACCGAACTGAGCTTTACCTCCAAGAGGTTGCTGCGTTACAAGTGAGTATGGTCCAGTAGAACGAGCATGAAGTTTATCGTCAACCATGTGCGCAAGTTTGATCATATACATGACACCAACAGATACGCGGTTATCGAATGGCTCACCAGTACGTCCGTCATACAGGACTGTTTTCGCGTCATTTGCCATACCAGCTTCTTCAATTGTGCCCCATACATCTTCCTCACGAGCACCATCGAATACCGGTGTTGCAATGTGAATACCAAGGTATCTTGCTGCCATACCAAGATGAAGCTCTAATACCTGACCGATATTCATACGAGACGGTACCCCTAATGGGTTTAACATGATATCGATTGGCGTACCATCTGGTAAGTAAGGCATATCTTCTTCCGGTAAAATACGGGAAATAACACCTTTGTTACCATGACGACCGGCCATCTTATCACCTTCAGAAATTTTACGTTTTTGAACGATATATGCACGTACAAGTTGATTCACGCCTGGTGGCAATTCATCGCCATCTTCACGGTTGAATACTTTTACGTCTAAGATAATACCGCCACCACCGTGTGGTACACGTAGTGATGTATCACGTACTTCACGTGCTTTCTCTCCAAAGATAGCGTGTAATAGACGTTCTTCAGCTGTTAATTCTGTTACACCTTTAGGTGTTACTTTACCAACAAGTAAATCTCCATCTTTTACTTCCGCACCAACGCGAATGATACCGCGCTCGTCAAGGTTGCGTAATGCATCTTCCCCAACGTTTGGAATGTCACGTGTAATTTCTTCTGGTCCAAGCTTCGTATCACGAGCTTCTGATTCATATTCTTCAATATGAATAGAAGTGTACACATCATCTTTTACAAGGCGCTCACTCATAATGATCGCATCCTCGTAGTTATAACCGTCCCATGTCATGAAGCCAACAAGCACGTTACGTCCAAGTGCTAGTTCACCTAATTCCATAGAAGGACCATCCGCAAGGATTTCACCTTTTACAACTTCATTTCCAACACTTACGATTGGACGCTGGTTGTAACAAGTTCCTTGGTTAGAACGAATGAATTTTTGCATTTTGTAGCGATCTAAGTCGCCTTTTACTGTTTGACCGTCAACGTCTACATAGCGACGTACCCAAACTTCACGTGCTTCTACGCGTTCAACAACACCAGGGTGTTTACAGATTACTGCAGCACCTGAGTCTTTTGCTGATACGTACTCCATACCTGTACCTACAATCGGAGATTCCGGATTCATTAACGGAACCGCCTGACGTTGCATGTTCGCTCCCATAAGTGCGCGGTTAGAGTCATCGTTTTCTAAGAACGGAATACAAGCTGTCGCTGCCGACACTACTTGTTTTGGAGATACATCCATGTAGTCGATGCGTTCTTTATTTGTGACAATGTTTTCACCACGGAAACGAGCTACGATATCTTCATCAAGGAATTCCCCTACTTCAGATAATTTCATATTCGCTTGGGCTACAACATAGTTATCTTCTTCATCTGCTGTTAAATAATCAACCTGCCCTGTTACAAGACCAGTTTCTGGGTCAACACGACGGTATGGCGTTTCAATGAAACCAAACTCATTTACTTTCGCAAACGAAGATAATGAGTTGATCAAACCGATGTTTGGTCCCTCTGGTGTTTCAATTGGACACATACGACCATAGTGAGAGTAGTGAACGTCACGTACTTCAAAGCCTGCGCGCTCACGCGTTAAACCACCGGGTCCTAATGCAGATAGTCTTCGTTTGTGAGTTAACTCTGCTAATGGGTTTGTTTGATCCATGAACTGAGATAACTGAGAACTTCCGAAGAACTCTTTAATAGATGCAATAACCGGGCGAATGTTAATTAACGCTTGTGGTGTAATTGCATTTGTATCTTGAATCGACATTCTCTCACGAACAACACGTTCCATACGAGAAAGACCGATACGGAATTGGTTTTGTAGTAACTCTCCTACAGAGCGCAGACGACGATTTCCTAAGTGGTCAATATCATCTGTATCCCCTACTTTATATAGCAAGTTAAAGAAGTAGCTAATAGAAGCAAGAATATCACCTGGTGTGATGTGTTTTATATCACGAGTAATATTTGCATTCCCAATTACGTTTATAGATCGTTCGCCTTCTGATTCTGGAGCATAAATCTTAATAGATTGCAGCTCAACATCGCCTGCTACCACTCCACCCATTGGTTTCGCTGTTTTGAATCCAATGTTTTTCTCTAAGTAAGGTAGAATGCGATCCAGTGTACGACGATCTAAGACTGTTCCTTCTGCCGCTAAGATTTCACCAGTTTCTGGATCCACCAATGTTTCAGCTAAACGTTGGTTAAACAATCTGTTTTTAATGTGTAGCTTTTTGTTGATCTTATAGCGACCTACATTTGCTAAATCGTAGCGCTTCGGATCAAAGAAACGAGACACAAGTAAGCTCTTTGCATTTTCTACTGTTGGTGGTTCACCAGGACGTAGACGCTCATAAATTTCAAGCAATGCTTTCTCTGTGCTATCTGTGTTGTCTTTTTCTAACGTATTGCTTAAGTATTCGTTATCACCTAAAAGCTCGGTGATTTCTTGATCAGAGCCAAACCCTAATGCGCGTAACAAAACAGTTACAGGAAGTTTACGCGTACGGTCAATACGCACATATACAACATCCTTAGCATCTGTTTCATACTCTAACCAAGCTCCGCGGTTTGGAATTACAGTAGCAGTAAAACCACGTTTTCCGTTTTTATCCACTTTGCCACTATAGTATACGCTTGGAGAGCGAACTAACTGGGAAACGATAACACGTTCTGCACCGTTAATTACGAATGTTCCAGTCTCTGTCATGAGTGGGAAATCTCCCATGAACACATCTTGTTCTTTTACTTCACCAGTTTCCTTGTTGATTAGACGCACTTTTACACGAAGTGGTGCTGCATACGTCACATCACGCTCTTTGCATTCTTCTACAGAGTATTTAGGTTCACCTAAGCTGTAGTCGATAAATTCAAGCGATAGATTTCCCGTAAAGTCTTCGATCGGAGAAATGTCTTGGAACATTTCTCGCAAACCCTCATCAAGAAACCACTGATAAGAAGAGGTTTGAATTTCGATAAGATTTGGTAACTCTAATACTTCACTAATACGGGCATAACTTCTTCGTTGGCGGTGGCGTCCGTATTGAACTAGTTGACCTGTCAACTGCTTCACCCCTCAAATCATGAGTATTATAAACACACAAAAAAATTTGTGCAAAATCACAAATAAATACAACTACTGCTATTAGCGTAGTTCTTTTCTCTTAAAGATAGATACGTTGAGTCTTTCTACCTGCTCAAAAAAGAAAAATGGCTTCTATAAGAAAACCATCATTCTGTTTCATAATCTGCTGATTTTACTATCTTTTCCAAGAGAAACAAAAATATACATCTTTCTCAACGCAGAAAATCATATATTGGCATTGTATAATGTTAACATAGCCAAAAATAACCGTCAACGCTTTTTTGATTTTATGATATAATATCCTTTTTTCTTTTCTACAACTTCAACTTCAGAAAATACTTCTTCTAGTTTTTTCAGCGCAGATGGTGCACCTTGTTTCTTTTGAATAACAATCCACAATTCCCCACCTGAAACTAAATACTCCACAGCCTTTTCTAAAATCTCATGCACGATATCTTTACCAGCACGAATTGGAGGATTAGATAGAATAGCAGCATACTTGCCATCTACATTTTCATAGACACTACTTTGCAAAATACGTATATTTTCAATTCTGTTATTAGCGGCATTTTCTTTTGCAAGTCCCAAGGCCCTTTCATTCACATCCACCATGTGAATTTCACGATCTTGAAACTCTTTCGCTAACGACAAACCGATTGGACCGTACCCACATCCTACGTCTAACACATTACCTTTAACATCTGGCATTTGAAACGCTTCAATTAAAAGACGAGAACCAAAGTCCACTTCGTTTTTCGAGAACACCCCATGGTCAGATAAAAAAGTAAATCGAGATTCACGAAGTGTAAATTCCCATCGTTTACGATCACTTTTACTAGAAGGGTCGTTAGAAAAATAATGGTCTGCCATATGGCCACCTCTTTTCTTTACAGTTAAAAAAAAAGCTCGCATGAGAGCGAGCTTTTTTTAAAGCACCAAAAGTTAATTACTTAACTTCTACAACAGCGCCAACTTCTTCAAGTTTAGCTTTCATTTCTTCAGCTTCCTCTTTAGCAACGCCTTCTTTGATTGCTTTTGGAGTGTTGTCAACTAATTCTTTAGCTTCTTTTAAGCCAAGACCAGTGATTTCACGTACAGCTTTGATAACTTTGATTTTTTGAGCGCCAGCACTTGCAAGTACTACGTCAAATTCAGTTTGCTCAGCAGCAGCTTCACCAGCGCCACCAGCTACAGCTACAGGAGCAGCAGCAGTTACGCCGAATTCTTCCTCGATAGCTTTTACTAAGTCGTTAAGTTCTAATACAGTCATAGATTTAACTGCTTCAATGATTTGTTCTTTAGTCATTGTAAATATCCTCCCTTAAATAGGTTTGTATTGTTTTATAGATAACAAGTAATTATCTTTTAAAAAATTAAGCGCCTTGCTCTTCCTTTTGATCTGCAACTGCTTTAGTAGCAAGTGCAAGGTTACGGATTGGAGCTTGAAGAACGCTAAGAAGCATAGAAAGTAAGCCTTCACGTGATGGAAGAGTAGCGATAGCTTTAACCTCATCAAGTGTTACAAGTTTACCTTCGATTACGCCCGCTTTAATTTCTAAAGCTTCATGATTTTTAGCGAAGTCGTTTAATACTTTCGCAGGAGCAACTACATCCTCGTTACTGAACGCGATTGCGTTTGGTCCTGTTAAGAATTCGTTTAACTCAGCCATTTCAGCAGACTCTGCAGCACGACGAGTTAAAGAGTTTTTGTAAACTTTGAACTCAACGCCAGCTTCACGTAAGTTTTTACGTAATTCTGTTGCTTCAGAAACTGTTAAACCACGGTAGTCAACAACGATTGTAGATTTACTCGCACGAAGTTTGTCCGCGATTTCAGTTACAACTTGTTGTTTAGTTTCGATTACTTTGCTCATGTTATTACACCTCCTGTAGATTATATAGAAGATGTACCGAAAGTGCACTAAAAACCTCCATGCCCAACTTGTAGACATGGAGGCATATAGTCACAGAAAAAATATTCCGCTTCGTATATTAACACCTAGGTAGGAAATTAAGTCGAATCGACACCTACTGTCTACGGTACACTATTAAAATTCACAACATAAATGATTATATTAAAACTTCTTTATGAAGTCAACTTCCAATTTTTACGCAAGTGTAGAAACATCTACGCGTACGCCAGGTCCCATTGTAGAAGCAACAGTTGCGTTCTTCATGTAAGTACCTTTTGCAGCAGCTGGCTTAGCTTTTTGTAGCGTGTCAGCAATTGTTTTGAAGTTTTCTACTAATTTAGCATCTTCGAAAGATACTTTACCGATTGGAACGTGGATGTTACCAGCTTTATCAACGCGGTATTCAACTTTACCAGCTTTGATTTCGTTAACAGCTTTAGTTACATCGAAAGTAACTGTTCCAGTTTTAGGGTTTGGCATTAAACCTTTAGGTCCTAATACACGACCAAGTTTACCAACTTCACCCATCATATCAGGAGTTGCTACTACTACATCGAAATCGAACCAACCTTGTTGGATTTTACCGATGTAATCAGCATCGCCTACGAATTCAGCGCCAGCAGCTTCAGCTTCTTTTGCTTTTTCGCCTTTAGCGAATACTAATACACGTTGTACTTTACCAGTACCGTGTGGAAGAACAACTGCACCACGAATTTGTTGGTCAGCTTTCTTAGGATCAACACCTAAACGGAATGCAGCTTCTACAGTTGCATCAAATTTAGCTGTGTTTGTTTTCTTTACTAATTCTACTGCTTCTGTTGCAGAGTAAGCAGCCGCACGATCAACAAGCTTCGCAGCTTCTACGTACTTTTTACCTCTTTTAGCCATGTTTGTTTCCTCCTTGAATGTGGTTTTAGCGGAATAACCTCCCACGTTTACGCCTTCATTCCGGGAACCCCCGAGGATGTGCGCCCATCCATTTATTTAAAAACAATAATCATTTACGATAATAAAGGTTGCGAATTGGAATTCCAGACCCGCAACCTTTTTTACAAAAAACAAATCGAATTAGTCTTCGATAACGATGCCCATACTGCGTGCAGTACCTTCAACCATACGCATTGCAGCTTCTACGCTAGCAGCGTTTAGGTCAGGCATTTTAGTTTCAGCGATTTCGCGTACTTTATCACGCTTAACAGTTGCCACTTTATTACGGTTTGGTTCACCAGAACCAGACTCAATACCAGCTACTTTCTTAAGAAGAACAGCAGCAGGAGGAGTTTTAGTAATGAAAGTGAATGAACGGTCCTCAAATACCGTAATTTCAACAGGGATGATAAGACCAGCTTGATCAGCTGTACGAGCGTTAAACTCTTTACAGAAGCCCATGATGTTAACACCTGCTTGTCCTAATGCTGGACCAACCGGTGGAGCTGGATTAGCTTTACCTGCAGGAATCTGAAGTTTTACCATTTTAATTACCTTTTTAGCCACGAGACACACCTCCTTAAGTCCGTGATGTGGTCAATTGGGCAGTGATTTGCCCTCCCACTTCATATTTTATCATAATGATAAAATCTTTTTCAAAAAACGTCTCCGTTACCGAAGACGTACTGACTTAAAAGATATTATCACTTTTTACAATTCATTTCAAGTTTCATTTTATAATTTTTCAATTTGATGGAAATCAAGTTCAACCGGAGTCTCGCGACCAAACATGTCTACAAGCACGCTAACTTTTTTCTTTTCCACATCAATTTCTTCAATTGCACCTGTATAATCCGCGAATGGCCCCTCATTTACACGCACTGTTTCATGAAGTTCAAAGTCGAAATCAACCACTTCATTGTCCATTCCCATATGCTTCATGATGGTAACAACTTCCTCTTCTAACAGAGGTGAAGGTTTAGACCCAGAACCAGAAGAACCGACAAAACCAGTTACACCCGGTGTATTACGAACAACATACCAAGAATCATCAGTCATGATTAATTCTACTAATACGTAACCTGGGAACACTTTTCTTTTCATTAATTTTTCTTTACCATTTTTCATTTCTACTTCTACTTCTTCCGGGACAACAACACGGAAAATTTTATCTTGCATACCCATTGATTCTACACGTTTCTCTAGGTTTGCTTTTACTTTATTTTCATATCCAGAATAAGTATGGACAACATACCAACTTTTTTCCATTCATTTAGGACGAGCGTCCTTCCCTCCCTGACGTACATTTTTTTGCGCAAATGAAAAAACCCGTTCACCGGGCTTTTACACAGTTCTTATAAATAACATTATATCATGGATAAGTGCTTCTTATTCAAGAATTAACCAAGAATTAACCGAATTAAAGAAGAAATGCCCATATCAACTACTGCGAAGAAAATCGCAAAGAAGACAACTGTAGCGATAACAGTCGCTGTTGAGCGGAGTAATTCATCTTTTTTAGGCCAACTTACTTTTTTCATTTCGCGACCTACATCGCCGAAAAAGTTCGTTAAACGCATCTACGGGACCTCCAGTGTATTATTTATTTTGTTTCCTTATGAACTGTATGCTTATTGCATGTTTTACAAAACTTCTTTATCTCAAGTCGCTCTACTGAGCTCGTATCTTTCATCGTAGAGTAGTTTCGATTTTTACACTCTTCACATGAGAGTACAACTTTTTTCCTCATTAGTTACACCAACCTTGTAACATTATGTCCCTAAAAATGTATCATACAACAAAAGACAATGTCAATGTCATGACTTTCACTCTCTTCGCAAAAAGAAAACAGGTGAATTATTTTACACCTGCGGTATTTCCTATGAATTTAAAGTTGTACTCTCTCTCATCTCCATATATCTTTCTAATTTCCTTTTTACACGCTGTAATGCGTTATCAATAGATTTCACATGCCTGTTTAACTGTTCTGAAATTTCTTGATAGGAACGACCATCCAAGTATAAAGAGAGCACCTTTCTTTCTAAATCGCTTAATAATTCAGATATTTTTGATTCTATGTCTGTATATTCTTCCTGACTTATAATCATCTCTTCTGGATCAGTTACTTTCGATTCCGAAATAACATCTAATAGTGTTCGATCAGATTCCTCATCGTAAATTGGCTTATCTAAAGACACATACGAATTTAACGGAATATGCTTTTGCCTTGTTGCTGTTTTAATAGCGGTAATAATTTGTCGAGTGATACACAGTTCAGCAAATGCTTTGAACGAAGACAGCTTGTCCCCTTTATAATCACGAATGGCTTTAAACAATCCAATCATGCCTTCTTGAACAATATCTTCTCGATCGGCACCCACTAAGAAATAAGATCTTGATTTCGCACGAACAAAGTTCTTATATTTGTGAATTAAATATTCTAGAGCGTCAGTATTACCTTTTCGAACTAACTCAACGATTGCCTCATCCTCTAAATCACGAAATGTAACGTCGCCTACACTTACGAAGCCTGCTTCCACCTTGATCCCTCCGACCGCTATATATTTAGCAATATTATACAGTAAAAAGATAAAGAGCGTCAATGCTTCAACGCTCTCCTCGTCTTAATTTTTCTAACTTTTCTGTAATATCTTCACTAAATATCTTTCTCATGGCGGGTTGCTTGTCTTTCGTATCTTTTGTACGCCTTCTTACTTGTTGCTCCATCGCTTGCACTTCTAACTCTAATTCACGTGCAGATTTTCGAAGTGCGCCTTGCGCAAAAATAACCCATTGCTCCGTATAGTCAGAAGTCGCAACATACACTTGTGTATTTATATTTCTAAGCTCAATTGCAAGTTGTTCTATCTTTTCATCTGCAGTTTGATTCTTTCTCGTGAATATTACTTCCACCCGTGATTGTTTCATCTTTTTTTCAATACCATAGACTGTATAGGCATCAAAGACAATCATTACCCTTGTACCTGTATAGCCTTGATAATCCGCCATCTTATCAATAAGTGCATCTCTTGATGATTGTAAATCTACATCCCGCAGTTTCTTCAAGTTTCCCCAAGCCCCTATAATGTTGTAACCGTCAACGATTAAAATATCGTTCATTTTTTATTTACCAATTTCGTGACGTTTACGATATACCTCATACATTAACAAACTTGCGGCTACTGAAGCATTTAAGGATGTAACTTTACCAACCATCGGTAAAGTTATTAGGAAATCACACTTTTCACCAATAATACGACTCATACCTTTTCCTTCGCTACCAATTACTAATCCGATTGGCATATTACCATCTAAATTACGGTAATCCGTTTTCCCTTTGGCATCTGTACCAGCAATCCAAAGTCCACGTTCTTTTAATTCATCAATTGTACGCGATAAATTTGTTACACGTGCAACAGGAATATATTCAATTGCCCCAGTCGACGCTTTCGCAACTGACGCTGTAAGTCCCACTGCTCTTCTTTTTGGAATAATAATCCCATGAGCCCCTGTTGCATCTGCAGTACGCATAATAGAACCTAAGTTATGTGGATCTTCAATTTCATCTAAAATTAAGAAGAACGGATCTTCATTACGTTTTTCTGCTACTTTAAATAAATCTTCTAGCTCAGCATATTGATATGCAGCTACTTGAGCAATTACACCTTGATGATTTCCCTCAACTAATTGATCTAATTTCTTCTTCGGTGCATGTTGCAAAATAACCTTATTTTCTTTCGCTAATGCCAGTACAATCTGTACTTGCCCTTTGGCAGCACCTTCTGCGATCCAAATTTTATTAATATCTCTCCCTGATCGTAACGCTTCAATTACAGGGTTACGTCCGATAATATATTCACTACTCATGATGATGTGCTCCCTTCCTTTTCTTCTAAAACAGCAATTGCCTTATATACAATTTCGTCTAATCTTTCACGATTATTTAATAAGTGATGATAACCGATTAGAGCTTCCAACGCTGTACTATATCGGTATGTTTGTACATCCGTATTCTTCGGAACAGTACCCGAATTCGCATTGCGCCCTCTTCTTAGTACTGCCTCTTCTTCCTCTGTCAAAAATGCCGTCTCTAATAAATGATAAACAACTTTCGCCTGTGCTTTTGCCGAAACAAAGCTCGTCCCTAAGCGATGTAATTGATTAGGGCGAACTGTTCCTTTTTGAAGAAGGTGATAGCGGATATATTGTTCATATACCGCATCACCCATATATGCTAACGCTAAGCTGTTCAATTGCTTTGCATCAATCATTTTTATCCTCTTTTCCATCTTGTACCTTGAGCGGTATCTTCTAAAATAATATTACGTTCTTTTAAATCATCGCGAATTTGATCAGATAATGCGAAATCACGATTTTTACGAGCTTCAATACGCTTTTGGATAAGTGCCTCAATTTCTTCATCAAGCAATTCTTCTTGTGCTAATTCTAATCCTAAAATATCAAATAATGTTTCAAGTTGTTTCACGTATGCTCCAATTACAACTTTAGAAGTATGTTCTTCTAATAAATATTGATTTGCATGATTTGCTACGTTATATAATTCAGTAATTGCATTAGCAGTATTGAAATCATCATCCATTGCTTCTTCAAATGCAGCCTGGAATTTTTCCATTTCAGCCAACCATTTCTCATTATGATCTGTTAAATTTGCGCTACTTTCCATACGGTGCTTTAAGTTACCGTAAGCTGTTTTAATTCTTTCTAGCCCGTTATTCGTACTTTGTAATAACTCTTCACTAAAGTTAATCGGATGACGGTAATGTACTGATAACATAAAGAATCTAATTAACTGTGGATCATATTGCTTAATGATATCGTGAACTAAAATGAAGTTTCCAAGTGACTTAGACATCTTCTCATTATCAATATTAATATATCCATTATGCATCCAGTAACGTGCAAATGTTTTTCCTGTCAACGCCTCGGACTGTGCAATTTCATTCTCATGATGAGGAAATGCCAAATCTTGACCGCCAGCATGAATATCAATTGTATCCCCTAGGTACTTACGTGCCATCGCTGAGCATTCAATATGCCACCCTGGACGTCCTTTCCCCCAAGGGCTTTCCCAGAAGATCTCCCCTTCTTTCGCAGCTTTCCACAAAGCAAAATCAAGAGGATCTTGTTTCTTTTCTCCTACTTCAATACGTGCACCGTGACGTAAATCAGCGATTGGCTGATGCGATAATTTACCGTAACCTTCGAATTCTTTCGTTCTAAAGTATACATCACCTTCTGATTCATATGCATACCCTTTATTCACAAGTTCTTGAATAAATTCAATAATGATATCCATATTCTCTGTCACACGCGGATGAACCGTTGCATGTTTGCAACCTAGTGCTGTTACATCTTCAAAGTAAGCTTCAACAAAACGATCTGCAATTGTTGGCACATCTTCACCTAATTCATTTGCCGCCTTAATTAATTTATCATCCACGTCGGTGAAGTTAGATACATACTGCACATCATATCCTTTATATTCTAAGTAACGGCGTACTGTATCAAATACCATAGGTGGTCTCGCATTCCCAATGTGAATGTAGTTATATACTGTAGGTCCGCACACATACATCTTTACCTTATTTTCTTCTAATGGCATAAACTCTTCTTTTTGACGCGTTAACGTATTATAAATGTGAATAGTCATTTTTATCCTTCCTTTCTACTTTTACTTCGAGTTGCTTTCTCAATTTATCAAGTTCTACTTCCATAACCTTTAATTTATCAAAAATCGGATCCGGAAGATCAGAATGATTTAATTCTTGGCCAATCTTTACTCCATTTTGAATAACGACTCGGCCAGGTATACCTACAACTGTAGAATGCGCAGGAACTTCCTTTAACACGACAGATCCTGCTCCAATTTTAGAATTCTCTCCAACAGTAATAGAACCTAGTACTTTAGCACCTGTTGCAATTAATACATTATCCTGAATTGTAGGATGCCTTTTTCCTTTTTCTTTACCTGTACCACCTAATGTGACACCTTGATAAATTGTTACGTTTTCGCCAATTTCACACGTTTCGCCAATTACAACCCCCATTCCATGATCAATGAAAAAACGACGACCAATAGTTGCTCCTGGGTGAATCTCAATGCCAGTAAAAAAACGACTAACCTGCGAAATCCAACGTGCCACAAAGAAAAAGTTCCTTTTATAAAAAGCATGTGCAATTCGATGGGCCCAAACTGCATGTAATCCAGAGTAAGTTAAAATGACTTCGAAATAACTTCGTGCCGCTGGATCCTGTTCAAAAACGACTTCAATATCTTCCCGAAGCCTCTTAAACATCGATGTTCCCTCCCCTTTATGGGCTGCTTTTTTCGAGTGAACTAACTCCCCTAACTCTCCACTTACCCCTAAATCTTTATACAAGGGGATAAAACTTATACTCACACCCATTTACATGGTATAAAAAAAAGACGCCTCTGTCATATAGACAGAGACGCCTTATAAGCGCGGTTCCACTCTGTTTAGGCTAAAGAAGCCTCAAACTCATCCATGATAACGGTTTACACCGCTTCTGTTTACTTTGCGCCCTAAGGCGTCCCGCGAAATACTTCGCTGTTCAACAGAAGACTCGAAGGGGCATTTCAAAAATCCGCTTATAAACCACTCCCAGCCTAAAGGTGGTTCTCTCTGTAAAAAGCCTGATTTTCTACTTCTCCTTCTCGTCGCTTTTTCTTATTAGATTTTAGGTATACTTATTATATTTCTAAACCTAGAAAATGTTAACCAATTACTTTTTGAATACGATTTAAAACTTTTTCTTTTCCAAGAAGTGCAATGGCGTTAGGAAGCTCTGGACCGTGTGTTTGTCCAGTAGTTGCAACACGGATTGGCATAAATAAATTTTTACCTTTATGTCCTGTTTCCTTTTGAACTGCTTTAATAGCCGCCTTAACTGCTGCTGGCTCCATTTCTTCTAGAGCTTCTAATTGATTGGCAAATGTACGAAGCACTTCAGGTACTTGTTCACCTTTCAATACTTCTTGTCCCTCTTCTTCATGATCGACATGATCTTTAAAGAACATTTCAGAAAGCTCTACAATTTCAGCTCCAAAGCTCATTTGGTCATGATATAAAGCAATTACATCACGAACCCAAGCTTGTTCTTGTTCGCTTAAGTTTTCACCTACGCGGCCCGCTTTAACTAAATGCGGTAAGCTTAATGTAACAACAGCATCTAAATCTTGTTTTTTCATATATTGGTTGTTCATCCATTTTAGTTTTTGAGAATCGAATAATGCAGGTGATTTCGATAAACGGGCTGCATCAAACATTTTGATAAACTCATCTTTAGAGAAAATTTCTTCCTCTCCCACTGGTGACCAACCTAGTAATGCGATAAAGTTAAAGATTGCTTCTGGAAGATATCCAAGCTCTTTATATTGTTCAATAAATTGAATAATAGACTCATCACGCTTACTTAGCTTTTTACGGCTTTCATTTACAATTAAAGTCATATGACCGAATTGCGGGATATCCCATCCGAAAGCTTCATAAATCATCATTTGTTTTGGTGTATTAGAAATATGATCATCACCACGAAGTACGTGTGTAATCTCCATTAAGTGATCATCTACTGCTACCGCAAAGTTATAAGTTGGAATTCCATCTTTTTTCACGATAACGAAATCGCCAAAATCATTTGAATGGAATGCAACTTCATCTTTTACGATATCTTTAAACGTGTAGTCGCTATCAGCTGGTACACGGAAGCGAATACTTGGAATACGGCCTTCAGCCTCAAATCCTTTAGTTTGCTCCTCAGTTAAATCACGGTGGTTTCCTGCATAACGTGGTGTTTCACCACGAGCAATTTGCCCTTCACGTTCTGCTTCTAGCTCTTCTTCTGTCATATAACATTTGTAAGCTAAACCACGCTCTAATAAATCTAGATATAATTTTTTATAAATATCTAAACGCTCTGTTTGACGATATGGTCCAAATTCACCACCAACATCAACACCTTCATCCCAGTCCATACCGAGCCATTTCAAGTATTTTAATTGGCTTTCTTCTCCACCAGCAACATTACGTTTCACATCAGTATCTTCAATACGAATAATAAACTTGCCATCTTGATGACGAGCAAATAAATAATTAAATAATGCCGTACGCGCATTTCCGATATGTAAGTGTCCTGTTGGACTTGGCGCATAGCGCACTCTCACTTGCTTTTCCATAATTGGTACACCTTCCATTCTTAATGTCTACACATTCTATAATTGTACAACAAAAAAATGTGATTATCCATCTTACGAATTAAAAACCATTATTTTTTCTGTAATAATACCACTGCTTGAGATGCAATTCCTTCTTCTCTTCCTGTAAAGCCTAATTTTTCTGTCGTTGTTGCCTTTACATTAACGTTGTCGACAGAAGTTTCTAGCAGCTCACTAATACGTTTACGCATACTTTCAATATGAGGTGCCATCTTTGGCTTCTGAGCAATAATTGTACAATCTAGGTTCCCTAGCTCGTAACCTTGTTCACGCACAAATTCCCAAACCTTTTGTAATAATAAAGCTGAATCTGCATCTTTAAAAGCAGGATCTGTATCAGGAAAATGCTTTCCAATATCCCCTGCTGCAATTGCCCCTAAACATGCATCAGCAATCGTATGTAACAATACGTCCGCATCCGAGTGACCGATTAGTCCTTTCTCATGAGGAATTGTAATTCCACCAATAATTAACGGTCTACCTTCCGCAAATTCATGTACATCAAAACCTTGTCCAATTCGAAACATTCTTTACATCCTCCTCAAGCTAAACTACTGAGCTTTATGACTCTATATTATATCGCTATCCCTATAAAGAAAAGCCCGGCCGTTGCCGAGCTTTTCTTTACTATAATGCCATCACTTCTATTTCTTCTGAACATGAAGGAAACTTTCAGCAATTAATAAATCCTCTGGGGTCGTCACTTTAATATTATAGTAACTCCCATCTACTACACCTACTTGCTTTCCGATACGTTCTACGAGGCTTGCATCATCTGTACCAAGAAAACAGCTCTGTTTTGCACTTCTATGAGCTTCTAACAAAAGAGAAACAGAGAACCCCTGCGGTGTTTGTACAGCCTTAAGCTGAGATCGTTCTACCGTTTCGACAACAACACCCTGCTCTACTTTCTTAACCGTATCCTTTACTGGCACTGCACAAATGGAGGCTCCATATTTTTCTGCTGCAGTTAATACATCTTGAATCACTTTAGTCGTTACAAATGGGCGTGCCCCATCATGCACAAGAACATATTCAACATTACTCGCATGCTGAATCGCGTTATATACGCTATCTTGTCTTTCAGCTCCGCCTTGAATAAAGTGTAATGGCTTTTCAATCGGATACTTCTGTAGTAATTCCTCAAAATACGGGCGTTCTTCTTCGTTAATTGCCATAATAATACTTTTGCATGCTCTATCTTTTTCAAAAGCACGTAATGTATGCACAATAATCGGTACTTCATTTATAAGTAAGAATAACTTATTTTTGTCAGCACCCATCCGTTTTCCTTGTCCCGCTGCTGGAATAATTAATGTATACATATTAATAATCCTCTACTTATAATGCTTTTTCTAATAATTTACGTTTTGCGAAAATCATACGACCAGCCGATGTTTGCAACACACTTGTAACAAGTACATTTAGTTGCGAACCAACATATTCTCTACCATCTTCTACTACAATCATCGTGCCATCATCTAAGTATGCAACACCTTGATTTTGCTCTTTACCATCTTTTACAACATAAACACTTAGTTCTTCGCCAGGGAGTACCACTGGTTTAATTGCATTTGCTAAATCATTAATATTTAACACTGTTACTCCTTGTAATTCAGAAACTTTGTTTAAGTTGAAATCATTTGTTACAACAGTTCCACCAGTGACTTTCGCTAACTTTACAAGCTTGCTATCCACTTCTTGGATATCCTCAAAATCGCCTTCATAAATTTCTACCGGAATTGGCATCTCTTTTTGAATACGATTCAAAATGTCTAATCCTCTGCGACCACGATTACGCTTTAACGCATCAGAAGAATCGGCAATATGCTGAAGCTCTTCTAATACGAATTGTGGAATCACAATTGTTCCTTCTAAAAACTTCGTTTGGCAAATATCTGCAATACGTCCATCAATAATTACACTCGTATCGAGAATTTTCCAATGAGCTGTAGATTTTTCCACCTCTAACTCTTCGTTCTCACTATTGCTTTTCTTCTTACCTCCGCGCTGGGGTAATGTAAATAATCCTAACAATTCATTTCTCTTTTTAAACCCTACTTGGAATCCTAAATAACCAAGTAAAAGTGTAAAGAACACTTGTAATACTGTACTAATGACTGGAATCGTGAATTCACGAATTGGTATCAAAATTAAATATGCAACAATAAGACCAGAGATCAACCCTAATGTACCAAATAAAACATCTGCTACAGGTGCCTTTACAAGGGCTTCTTCGATATGCTTAATAAGTTGGACAATATAATCTACAAGCCAAAATGTTGTTAAAAATAAAATAATTGCACCAATAATTGCACGAACATAAGACCCTTCCAACCAAGGAACAGCGCCGATGTCCATTACATTAATAACTTTTGGAATTAAGAAAATCCCTAATGCTCCCCCGATCACTAAAAAGAAGAGCTGTACGATCCGTTTTAACATCCAACCACCTCCTACTCATTATTAACCATTGTTTCACTAATCAAAACGCCGAATGCAAAAGCGGATGTGTTTTTTTGTAAATAGTTTTATTTACCAATATACCATATCATATAACAAAAATGTTCTAGTGTCGTTATATTATGGAATCAATGTAATATTCTTAATTGTGTCTACTCATATAGAGATGCTCTTGAATTCTTTTTAAACCTTCTCGTATTTTC
Source organism: Bacillus hominis (assembly GCF_018332515.1). Lineage (GTDB taxonomy): Bacteria > Bacillota > Bacilli > Bacillales > Bacillaceae_G > Bacillus_A > Bacillus_A hominis. The sequence continues at coordinate 50,868 of NZ_BOQD01000049.1, forward strand.
TTCGCCCTGACTTCCCCAATTCCTTCCACATCGTCCAATTCATTAATAGTTGCACGACAAACACCTTGTAACGTTTTAAATCGATTAATTAAATTTTCAATGATAAGTGGTGGAACACGAGAAATTTTGCTTGTGATTCGATATCCTCTCGGCGTCACACTTTCTTCTAAGCTCATTTGTCCTGGATAGCCCAGCAGTTTAACTAAATCACTATCCTCTAGAAGTTGTGTATTTGCAAGATCTTGTAACTTTTTCAAAATTTGATGGTGATCTTGCGTTTTTTCTTGATAATAATCTTTAATTAATAGCGCTGCCTCTGCTTCTAAGTCAGCTAGTAATTCTGTAAGTTGTAAACGAATTAATCTTCCTTCTGTTCCTAACTCATGAATATAGCTCAATATTTCATTTTTTATACGCAGTACCATTTCAACACTATGTAAAACGTGAACTACCTCGGACATTGTAACAACCTCTTCAAATTCTAGAATGCCCAAATTCGTAATACCATCATTCCATACGGCCTTATATTTTTCCAACGTTTGAATAGCTTGGTTTGCCTTCGTTAAAATAACCCCTATATCCTTTAGTGTATAACGTAAGCTCCCTTGATATAGTGTAATTACGTTACGTCTTTGTGAAATGGCAACAACAAGGCTACCCGTCTGCTTCGCTACACGCTCCGCCGTTCGGTGACGCATACCTGTTTCAATAGAATCAATAGATGCCTCTGGAACTAATTGTGCGTTCGCAATCAAAATTTTGCTCCCTGTTTCATTTAAAATAAGCGCCCCATCCATTTTTGCTAATTCATATAAACTAGCAGGTGAGAATGCGCAATTAATGTGAAATCCTCCATCAACAATACTTTTAATCTGCTCATTATATCCAAGAACAATTAATCCTCCTGTTTGCGCACGAAGTACGTTATCTATCCCTTCGCGCAGTGGCGTTCCTGGAGCAACGAGCTGTAAAATATTAATCATACTTTTGACACGTTGCTTGTTTTCTTCCATAGCCTAGCCTCCTAATGTCAAACGAAGCGCTTCTCCTAGATTAGAAACACCTACTACCTCAATCCCATCCGGAATTGTCCAACCCCCTAAATTTTTTCTAGGGATAATAGCACGTTGAAATCCTAACTTAGCTGCTTCTTGTACACGTTGTTCGATTCTTGATACTCTTCTTATTTCTCCAGTTAGTCCTACTTCTCCTATCACCGCATCGGTTGGTGCAGTAGCTTTATCTCTGAAACTTGAAGCAATACTTAAGGCGACAGCTAAATCGATTGCTGGTTCATCTAATTTCAAACCACCCGCGACTTTTAAATATGCGTCTTGATTTTGCAACAATAAACCTGTTCTTTTTTCTAGCACTGCCATAATAAGTGAAACGCGGTTATGATCAATTCCAGTCGCCATTCTTCGAGGATTTCCAAAACTAGTAGGGGAGATTAATGCTTGGATTTCTACTAGAACCGGTCTTGTTCCTTCCATTGAAGCAACCACTGTGGACCCTGCAACTCCAACTGGCCTTTCCTCAAGGAAAATTTCAGAAGGGTTTAGTACTTCTGCAAGACCTAGTTCCTTCATTTCAAAGATACCCATTTCATTTGTGGAACCAAAACGGTTCTTCACAGCTCGCAAAATACGATATGTATGGTGACGATCTCCTTCAAAGTAAAGAACTGCATCGACCATATGTTCCAGCATGCGTGGTCCTGCAATTGCTCCTTCTTTTGTCACATGTCCAACGATAAAAATAGGAATCCCTTTCGTCTTTGCAAGTTTCATTAATTCCGCTGTACATTCACGTACTTGCGCCACACTTCCAGGTGCTGACGTCACTTCAGGTAAATGTATCGTTTGAATGGAGTCAATAACAACAAAAGCTGGGTTCATCTCTTCAATGTGCGCTGCAATTCGCTGTAAATCAGTCTCTGCTACAACAAATAGATTACTACCCTTTACATGCAAACGATCTGCACGAAGTTTAATCTGCTTTGCTGACTCCTCACCTGATATGTATAGTACATCATATGAAGAATCTGCTAATTGCGATGAAATTTGTAATAACAATGTTGATTTCCCAATCCCAGGGTCTCCACCAATAAGTACTAAAGATCCATCTACAATCCCGCCACCAAGTACACGGTTAAACTCTTGAAATTTCGTTTCAATACGCGCCTCAGACTTTGTTTCTACCTCCGTTAAGCGTCTTGGTTTTGTTACTTCTGATTGAATTGCATTGGCATAATTAAGGCGTCTTGATGATACAACTGGTTCCATCTCTTCAACAAGCGTATTCCATTGACCACATCCAGGACATTTCCCCATATATTTTGGCGATTGATAACCACATTCTTGACATGTAAATTTTGTTTTCTTTTTAGCCATATCTTTTATAGTTCACTTCACTTTCATCTACAAACGTTTATCCTTCTCGTACAAGAAAGAGGGCTATCGCGTAGCCCTCTTTGTTTGTCTATACTTATTTTACCTTTTCCGCACTATGAATGACAAATGATTCTCCTTCTACATCAAAGATAACTTTTTGTCCTTTCTCAATAGCACCTTTTAACAGTTCTTCTGATAGTCTATCTTCTACATGTTTCTGAATTGCCCTACGAAGCGGACGAGCACCGTACTCACGATCAAATCCTTTATCAGCAATAGCTGAAATTGCCCCTTCTGTTAAGTGCAATTCAATTTCTTGTTCTTTTAAGCGATTCACTAACTGATTCACCATAAGTGTTACAATCTCTTGAATATGTTTTTTCTCAAGCATATGGAACACGATAATTTCATCAATACGGTTTAAGAATTCTGGACGAAATGCTTTTTTCAATTCATCCATTACTTTACCTTTCATATCTGAATAATCGCGGCTCTCATCTTGTACGTTAAATCCAAGATGTTTATTACGTTTTAATGCGTCTGCACCAACATTAGACGTCATAATAACAATTGTATTACGGAAATCAACTGTACGTCCTTTAGAATCTGTTAAACGACCATCTTCTAATACTTGTAGTAAAATATTAAACACATCAGGATGAGCTTTCTCTACTTCATCTAATAAGACAACTGAATATGGCTTACGACGAACTTTCTCTGTTAATTGTCCACCTTCTTCATATCCAACATATCCTGGGGGAGATCCAACTAAACGAGAAGTAGAATGCTTTTCCATGTACTCAGACATATCAATGCGGATCATTGCATCTTCATCACCGAACATAGATTCTGCTAATGCCCTCGCTAGTTCTGTTTTACCTACACCAGTCGGTCCTAGGAAAATAAATGAACCAATTGGACGTTTCGGGTCTTTTAATCCCGCTCTCGCACGACGAACAGCTTTTGCCACAGCTACAACTGCTTCATCCTGCCCAATCAAACGATCATGTAAAATTGATTCCAAGTTTAATAATTTATCTGTCTCTGTTTGTGCAAGTTTAGAAACCGGAATACGTGTCCATGTAGAAACGACATTTGCAATATCTTCTACTGTTACTTCCGAGTTTTCTTGTCCTTGTTTCTCTTTCCACTGACGCTTCGTATCTTCTAACTTTTCACGTAAACGTTGTTCCATATCACGTAAGGAAGCAGCTTTTTCAAATTCTTGGCTTTGTACAGCTGCATCTTTTTCTTTTCTAATTTCCTCAAGCTTCACTTCAAGCTCTTTTAAGTTTGGCGGTGTTGTATAAGAACGTAAGCGCACTTTTGATGCAGCCTCATCAATTAAATCGATTGCTTTATCAGGTAAAAAACGGTCTGTAATGTAACGATCTGAAAGTTTTACAGCCGCATCGATTGCATCATCTGTAATAGATACGCGGTGATGCGCCTCGTAACGGTCACGTAAACCTTTTAAAATTTGAACTGATTCTTCTAAGTTTGGTTCATCAACATGAATTGGTTGGAAACGTCTTTCTAATGCCGCATCCTTTTCAATATATTTACGATATTCGTCTAAAGTTGTTGCACCAATACATTGTAATTCACCACGTGCTAAAGATGGTTTTAAAATATTCGATGCATCAATTGCACCTTCCGCCCCACCTGCACCAATTAACGTATGAAGCTCATCAATAAATAGAATGATGTTACCAGCTTGGCGAATCTCATCCATCACTTTCTTTAAACGATCCTCAAATTCACCACGATATTTTGTTCCAGCAACAACTGTACCCATATCTAATGTCATAACACGCTTATCTCTTAAAGTTTCAGGAACTTCATTATTTACAATTTGCTGTGCTAATCCTTCCGCAATTGCTGTCTTACCTACACCAGGTTCTCCAATTAATACTGGATTGTTTTTTGTTCTACGGCTTAACACTTCAATTACACGTTGAATTTCTTTACTACGTCCAATAACAGGATCTAAACGATTTTCACGTGCAACAACTGTTAAATCACGTGCTAGACTGTCAAGTGTAGGTGTATTCGCATTTGTCGATGAACCACCTTGGTGACCTGAACTAGCTTCATTACTTCCAAGGAGTTGTAACACTTGTTGTCTTGCTTTATTTAGGCTTACACCTAAATTATTTAAAACGCGTGCTGCTACACCTTCACCTTCACGGATTAAACCAAGTAAAATATGTTCTGTTCCAACGTAGGAATGACCTAATTTACGAGCTTCGTCCATAGACAACTCAATAACTTTTTTAGCACGAGGTGTGTAATGTACTGTTTGAGAAGCTTCCGTTCCCCGTCCAATTAATGCTTCTACCTCTTTTTGAACTTTCTCTGGACTTAATCCAAGAGCAATTAACGCTTTTGCTGCAATTCCTTCACCTTCGCGTACAAGCCCAAGTAAAATATGTTCTGTTCCAATATTATTATGCCCAATGCGAATTGCTTCCTCTTGAGATAAAGCTAATACTTTCTGTGCTCGTTCTGTAAATCTTCCAAACATCATAGAAATCGCCTCCTACTTGCGCTTAATTTTGTTCAATTCGTAATCGCTCACGGATTAAAGTTGCTCTTCGATAATCTCTTTCTTCTGGTCCTAGAGGTCCTCCTGCATATTGTTGCAAAATGCCCGGCTGAGTAAGAACCATTAACTCAGTTAAAATATTTCTCGATATACCTTGTATATATCCTAAGTCAATACCAAGTCGTACATCTGATAAGCAAGTGGCTGCTTCTGCAGATTGAATTAAACGACTGTTAGCTAGTATTCCGTAAGAACGATATACTTTATCTTCAAGCTCAATACTTGAATTTTGTACAATTAATTCTCTAGCCATTTTTTCTTGATGAATGATCTGTTGAATGACACTCTTTAAATCTGCAATAATATCTTCTTCTGATTTCCCTAGTGTCATTTGATTTGACACTTGAAATATATTACCTAACGCTTCGCTACCTTCACCGTATATTCCTCTTACTACTAACCCTAATTTTTGAATTACTTGTATAATACGGTTAATTCTTTTCGTTAAAACCAGTCCCGGCAAATGAATCATTACCGAAGCCCTTAATCCTGTACCGACGTTAGTGGGGCAACTCGTAATATATCCAAGCGATTCATCAAAAGCATATTCAACCTGTTCCTCGATCCAATTATCTATTTGATTGGCACTTTGAAGCGCCTCTGATAACTGCAAACCTGAAAACAGGCACTGAATCCTAACATGATCCTCTTCATTAAGCATGATACTTATATGTTCACTTTCTGATAGTAGGCATGCTCCGTATTCTGTTCCTGCAAGATTTGGACTAATTAAATGCTTCTCAACTAAAACCCTCCTTTGAAGAGGATTTAATTCATTCATTTTTAATAGTTCAAACGCCCCAAAAGGTTCTACAGGTTTATTTATAAAATTCTTCTTAAATAACTCATGAATCTGTTTAGCTTCTTCCTCGTTTTGCATAGTAGAGAATTGATATTTTTTAAAATTACGAGCCAAACGAATTCGACTACTTAAAACAATATCAGAATCAGGGCCATCCCCCTTCATCCATGGACTAATCGCTTCATTCATAATTCTGTCCAGTGACATAGAACTATTCCCCCTCTCTATGCTCACTAAGCTGATTTTCAAGACCTCGAATTTTATCTCGTACTTCAGCTGCTTTCTCAAATTCCTCTTTCTGTACATATTGTTTCAGATTGAGTTTTAGTTCATCTAATTCTTTCTTTAAGTAGATATTTCCTTCTATACGTTCAGGAATTTTTCCACAATGTTCTGTATGCCCACCGTGAAGACGTTTTAACAATGGTTTTAAATGCCCCTTAAATGTATCGTAACAAGAAGCACATCCAAAGCGTCCCACTTTTGTAAATTGTTCATATGTCATCTTACAATTCGGACATCTTGATATATTTGTATTTGAAAATGCATCTTGCCCTTCTTCAAACATTGCTGGTTCACTATGCAATAATCCGGCTAATAGGTCATGAAATGAAAAATTAGACTGCGGTGATTGAAAGAAAGACGTATAGCCACTTTGTTCTGCACATTGCTCGCAAAGATGAACTTCCGCCTTTTTTTCGTTGATTACTTTTGTATAATGTAAAGTTGCTGGTCTTATATTACAGTTTTGACAAGTCATCGCTATCTCCCACCTTTACAACAGGAACGATCTATCTCATGATACTTTTCATACATTACTAGATTGTTCTCTTTTCTTAATCCATTTAGTAAAAGCACATGTCATCTTTCAAAATTCCTACAATATTAAACTGCATTATCTTAGTTATCATTCTTAACAAAAGTTATATTTATTTATATTTCAGTGTTCTTAACATTGCGCATAATATTCGAGCCCTAAGTTCATCTCGAGAAGGAACATCCATTAATAATACAGAACGATCTAGTACGCTTAGCATAAGTTTAGCTTCACGATTTGTTATAATACCCTCTTCTATTAAACGTATAATCATGCTTTCTGCATTTCCTTGCGCAACACTATGATCAATCATATGAAGCATTTGATCAATAATGTCTATATCGTCATGCAATTTGACTTTTATAATGCGAATGTAACCCCCTCCACCTCGTTTACTTTCTACTACAAATCCTCTTTCTAGCGTAAAACGGGTATTGATTACATAGTTGATTTGAGACGGCACACAATCGAATTGATCAGCGATCTCATTCCTCTTGATTTCAATCACATTATTATTGCTTAAGTCAATAACTTGCTTTAGATATTTCTCAATGATATCAGATATATTTCTCATCTATCCGCCACCTTTATTGACTTTGACTATCTTTGACTTTAATTATATACGTATTAAAAAAATTTGCAACTCTTTTGCTTATTCACTATCCTAGCCACATTTCCCAGTCTTTAATCAAAAGGACGATTCTTTAAGTAAAGATTTTTTAAATTACTATGAATTATACAAAAAAACACGAAAAAACACGAGTCAAATGACTCGTGTTTTAGTTGCTTGGCGACGTCCTAC
>NZ_BOQD01000050.1 GCF_018332515.1 Bacillus hominis
TAGGAGTCCTTTTTGGAACACAAATTTCCTTTTTAAAAATAATTATGGATATTGAGATACATACTACCAGTGTTAACATAAAAGTTTTGATTTCAACTTGTGATATATATGAATTGTTTCTTAGCTAGAATGCACCGCATCTACTACAAGAAATTCCCTTCTGAAAAAGAATGAACAAAAATTCAAAAGTGTATTTACATTTGTTCAACTAAGAGTTAGAATGAAGTTGTTAAAAGATATGAGGAGTGAAGATAATGAACATTGCAAAGTTAATTGACCATACAATTTTAAAAGCTAATACTACAAAAGAAGATGTTATGAAAGTAATCGAAGAAGCAAAGGAATATAAATTCGCTTCTGTTTGTATTAACCCAACATGGGTAAAGCTAGCTGCGGAAGAATTAGCTGGACATGATGTAGACGTTTGTACTGTAATCGGTTTCCCATTAGGAGCAAGCACTACTGAAACAAAAGCATTCGAAACAAAAGATGCTATCGCAAAAGGTGCAACTGAAGTTGATATGGTAATCAACGTAGGCGCTTTAAAAGATGGCGACAATGAGTTCGTTGAAAAAGATATTTATGAAGTAGTACAAGCAGCAAAAGGAAAAGCTCTTGTAAAAGTTATTATTGAAACTTGTTTATTAACAGATGAAGAGAAAGTACGCGCTTGTGAATTATCAGTAAAAGCTGGTGCTGATTTCGTAAAAACTTCAACTGGATTCTCAACTGGCGGAGCAACTGCTGAAGACATCGCATTAATGCGTAAAACAGTAGGACCAAACGTTGGTGTAAAAGCATCTGGTGGCGTTCGTACACGTGAAGATGCAGACAAAATGGTAGCTGCTGGAGCTTCTCGCGTTGGAGCTAGTGCTAGTGTTGCAATCGTATTGAATGATGCAAAAGGTGCTACAGATAACTACTAATTAATAATGAAGTAAAGAGCAATAGATACACGTTTAAAGTAAAATGTATCTATTGCTTTAACAATTGAAAAGAATGTAAGCGGATACGAAGGGAGAAGACGGCTTATGAAATACTTAATAGGTATTTTTGGCCTCGTATTGATTTTAGGTATCGCTTGGCTTGCTAGTAATGATAGAAAGAAAGTCAAATATCGTCCAATCATAACGATGGTTATATTACAATTCATTTTGGGGTTTTTATTATTAAATACAAGCGCTGGGAATATATTAATAAGCGGAATAGCTGATGGCTTTGGAGAGTTATTAAAATATGCCGCTGATGGTGTGAATTTTGTATTTGGTGGATTAGTAAATCAAAAAGAGTTTTCATTCTTTTTAAGTGTATTAATGCCAATCGTATTTATTTCAGCTTTAATAGGTATTTTGCAGCATATTAAAGTATTACCTATTATTGTGAAATCTATCGGTCTAGTATTAAGTAAAATAAATGGAATGGGTAAACTAGAATCATATAACGCAGTAGCTTCTGCGATTTTAGGACAATCTGAAGTGTTTATTTCAGTTAAGAAACAACTGGGATTATTACCAGAGAAAAGAATGTATACATTATGTGCATCTGCAATGTCTACAGTATCTATGTCTATCGTTGGATCATATATGGTGTTATTAAAACCGCAATATGTTGTAACCGCTTTAGTGCTTAACTTATTCGGTGGCTTCATTATTGCTTCTATCATTAACCCGTACGAAGTTACTGAAGAAGAGGATATGTTAGAAGTACAAGAAGAAGAGAAAAAGACATTCTTTGAAGTATTAGGGGAATATATTATAGATGGATTTAAAGTTGCGATTACAGTAGCAGCTATGTTAATTGGTTTCGTTGCTCTTATCGCATTCATTAATGCAGTGTTTAAAGGTGTAATCGGTGTTTCATTCCAAGAAATTCTCGGTTATGTATTTGCACCATTTGCATTTATTATGGGTGTTCCATGGCATGAAGCAGTTAATGCCGGAAATATTATGGCAACAAAATTAGTATCAAATGAATTTGTCGCTATGACAAATTTAGCACAAGGAAACTTTAATTTCTCAGATAGAACGACAGCGATTATATCTGTATTCTTAGTTTCATTTGCAAACTTCTCTTCAATCGGGATTATTGCAGGGGCAGTTAAGAGCTTAAATGAAAAACAAGGGAATGTAGTCGCAAGGTTCGGTTTGAAATTACTTTTCGGTGCAACATTAGTAAGTTTCTTATCAGCAACGATTGTGGGCTTACTATTTTAATAGATTCATACAATATGAAAAGGAATGGTGATTATAATGAGAATGGTAGATATTATTGCGAAAAAACGTGATGGAAAAGAATTAACGACTGAAGAAATCAAATTCTTTATTAATGGATATACAGACGGAAGTATTCCTGATTATCAAGTGAGTGCACTTGCAATGGCAATCTTTTTTAAAGATATGACGGACCGTGAACGTGCAGATTTAACGATGGCGATGGTTGAATCTGGAGAAACAATCGACTTATCAGCAATTGAAGGAATTAAAGTAGACAAACATTCAACTGGCGGTGTTGGTGATACAACAACATTAGTATTGGGACCATTAGTTGCTGCTTTAGATGTACCAGTAGCAAAAATGTCTGGTCGTGGTTTAGGACATACGGGCGGAACAATCGATAAATTAGAAGCAGTGGAAGGATTCCACGTTGAAATTACGAAAGAGCAATTCATTGATATTGTAAACCGTGATAAAGTGGCTGTTATCGGACAAACAGGAAACTTAACACCTGCAGATAAAAAGATTTATGCATTGCGTGACGTCACAGGAACAGTAAACTCAATTCCTTTAATCGCAAGTTCAATTATGAGTAAAAAAATTGCAGCTGGTGCTGATGCGATCGTACTTGATGTAAAAACAGGTGCTGGTGCATTTATGAAAACAGAAGAAGATGCAAAAGAATTAGCACATGCAATGGTACGTATCGGAAATAATGTTGGACGTCAAACGATGGCAGTTATTTCAGATATGTCACAACCTCTTGGTTTTGCAATTGGTAACGCTCTAGAAGTGAAGGAAGCAATTGATACATTAAAAGGTGAAGGTCCAGAAGATTTAACAGAATTAGTACTTGTATTAGGAAGTCAAATGGTTGTACTTGCGAAAAAAGCTAATACATTAGAAGAAGCTCGTGAAATGTTAATTGAAGTTATGAAAAACGGAAAAGCAACTGAGAAATTTAAAGAGTTCTTAAGCAATCAAGGTGGAGATAGCTCGATTGTAGATCATCCAGAAAAAATGCCACAAGCGAAATATGTAATTGATGTACCTGCTAAAACTTCAGGTGTTATTTCTAACATTGTTGCAGATGAAATCGGTATCGCAGCTATGCTACTTGGTGCTGGCCGTGCGACAAAAGAAGATGAAATCGATTTAGCAGTAGGTTTAATGTTACGTAAAAAAGTTGGCGATGCAGTAAAAGAAGGCGAGCCATTCGTAACAATTTACACAAATCGTGAAAATGTAGAAGATGTAAAAGCTAAAATTTATGAAAACATTTCTATCTCTGAAACAGCAGTTACTCCTAAATTAGTCCATACAGTTATTACTGATTAATCATAATTACAGTTACTTTGAGGAGGAAATAATATGGATAAGAAAAAATATATTGAAGAAGCAAATAAGATGTTATCAAAAGCATATATTCCGTATTCGAAATTTCCTGTTGGCGCAGCATTAGTTACGAAAGAAGGTAAAATTTATACTGGTTGTAATATAGAAAATGCTTCTTACGGTTTATGTAACTGTGCAGAAAGAAC
>NZ_BOQD01000051.1 GCF_018332515.1 Bacillus hominis
GTAACTGTGCAGAAAGAACGGCAATCTTTAAAGCAGTATCAGAAGGTGAGCGTGACTTTAGTTACCTAGTCATTACAGGTGAAACTGACGGACCTATTTCACCATGTGGTGCTTGTAGACAAGTAATTGCTGAGTTCTGTGATCCGAAAATGCCTGTATTACTGACAAATGTAAAAGGTGATGAAAAAGAAGTGACTGTTGAACAGTTACTGCCAGGTGCTTTCTCAATTGAAGATTTAAAATAAGATGAAAAGTCATTTCGCAATTAATAATTGTGGAATGGCTTTTTTATTTTCAAAAATAGAATGTAATACTTTGTTCATACTCCGTTCATAATCTTTGCGTAAAATTATTGCATCGAATATGGAAAGTTTACAGCAGGAGGAATATAATGAAGAAATTATATA
>NZ_BOQD01000052.1 GCF_018332515.1 Bacillus hominis
CAAACTTCGATCCAAAATAAGCACCTAAAATCATTGATAATCCCATAATTATACCGTATTCAAAATGAATCACATCTAAAAATAAAAAAGTAATTAAAGATACGATATTACTAACGAAATTCAAAAGTTTTCCAGATGCTGCCGCTTGAATAAAATCCAAACCAATTAATAAAAATGCAAAAATTAAAAAGGATCCTGTCCCTGGTCCAAAAAATCCATCATAAAATCCTATCATTAAAATAGCAAAGAAAAACATTAATGTTTTCCCTTTTGTCATCTTTTTATAGGTAGATGCACTTCCCCAATCTTTTTTTGCAATAATAAAAATAGCAATAAAAACCAACATTACGAGTACTAGTGGACGCAAAATATCAGGTGGAATAAACTTTACTACTAAAGCACCTGCGACTGCTCCAATAATAGTTAACGGGATTAACTTTCCTACAATCCGAAAATCCACCTTGCCTGATCGAATAAAATAAATTGTACTCGTAAGCGTCCCCATCGTTGCAGCTAATTTATTCGTTGCGATGGCCGAAGCTGGTGATAAACCAACAAACATAAGTGCAGGAAGCGAAATCAACCCTCCCCCTCCAACAACTGAATCAATAAAAGCCGCTAAAAATCCGAATGCAATTAATAAAATAATGACTTGAAAGCTTAGTTCATCCATAACTTTTCCCCTTACCCCTTTATTTATAACATTTTAAATTATAACAAAATTACTCAAGAAAAAAAGCTGTTCCATAAAGGAACAGCTCTCATCTTTAATCTAAAATTTTCACAAACGGTTCATCTTGCTTCGCTTCACGTATAATAATTGCTTCTGGACTTTCTACAGATTTAATTGTTACTTGTACTTTCATATAATTCGGGAAGTATTCCATAACAAGTCCAGCTACATATTGTGTAAAACCAATGACTTCCGCTTTTCCATTGAATTGGACAGGAATATCGAGCTTCATTTCTTTTAATTCATCATCTCTATACATTCCAGTACCGATAACAGCTGTATAATCGCCTTGGAAATACTCACTTAACTTCGCTTTAAAGTTTGACACCCTTGCAAGGTCTTCACGTTTATTATCCGCTTTTGCTTGTTCAGATGGGAACAAATAATATTTCTCATTGATTGCTTTCCAATCCTCAACCGTTTCACTACCTTTTTCTACCTTGGCATAAGAAACAAAATTCCCTGGCACAAGTGAAGACTTTGGACCTTGACGATAAATTGCAAATGTTATTGGAACATTTTTTGTGCTAGCGTCTTTTTGATGCATGACTTTCAAGATTTCTTGTGCCATTCTTTTCCCTTCAGCTAACATTTTTTCATCCGGGATTGCAGCCTCACGCGGATATCCATGCTCTTCCTCATAATATTGAACAGAATTCATCGCTAATCCAATTACAATGCCACCACGTTCAACATCGTTCTCACCTTTTTGTACGTAGTAATCATGCTCTAAAACATTTGAGATATACATTGGATTTTTTTTATTTTTCACTTCTAGTGACTCTGAACCTTCACTTAAGGCTGGATTCAGTCCGATATTCGGAAATTTAACTGCATCCTTTTTCAACTTATCCTCTAGCTCTTTTTGTTCAGCGTCTGTACGCTTTCTTTTTACAAGCATTTGTATAGTTTGAGCATCTAGAGATTTTCCGCCTCTAAAGAAATAATCTTTCGTACTAAATGATTCTTTGGCAATGCGCATTAGTCCCGTTTCAAATTCATCTACATCTAGACGACTATTTAAACCTTGTACAACTAAGCCACGTGCCTCACCTGGATTAAACGGAACCGTTGTCTTATAATATTCATCCGAAATCGAGTATTTCGGAATAACAGCTTGTTCTTTCGCTTTCCCCGATTTCTCAACTGTTTTTTCATCTTTATTGGAACCCATGCTACACCCACTTACAAGTAGGCTAAGACTTAATACCGCTAACGCTATTTTTTTCATCGTAAGTTTGCACCTCTTACTTATTCAGCTCTTGTAAGAACCTCTCTTCATTCCAAACCTCAACATTGTGCTTCTCTGCTTGCGCTAATTTCGAACCAGCAGCTTCACCAGCAACAACTAAATCCGTACTTTTACTAACACTTCCTGTTACTTTTCCACCTAATGCCTCAATCTTCTTCTTCGCTTCACTGCGACCCATAACTTCTAATTTCCCTGTTAAGACGACAGTTTTTCCTGCGAAGTAAGATTCAACATTTTGTAAATCAGCAATTTTTATACCTTTGTATGCCATGTTCACGCCATACTCTTTAAATTGTTGTAATAGCTCTAATACGTCTTCATTATCGAAATACGTTACAACGGATTGAGCCATTTTTTCACCAATCTCGTTAATTGTTTTTAGTTCTTCTTCCGTCGCTTTCACAAGCTCATCCATCGTTTCGAAATGCTCAGCAAATGTACGCGCGGCTTTCGCACCGACATGACGAATACCAAGACCGAATAATAATCGCTCTAATGAGTTGTCCTTAGAATTCTCAATTGCTTGGACTAAATTTGTTGCTGATTTTTCACCGAAACGTTCTAGCTCTAGTAATTGCTCTTTCGTCAATGAATATAAATCAGCAAACGTACGAATATAATCTGCATCAAAGAGTTGTGTAATTACACGTTCGCCAAGTCCATCAATATTCATTGCATTTCTTGAAACGAAATGAATTAATCCTTCACGAATTTGAGCTGGACAAGTCGGATTTATACATCGAAGTGCTACTTCTTCTTCTAAACGAACAAGTTCACTCTCACATGCTGGACAATGCGTTGGCATATGATATTCTTCTTCCTCACCAGTACGCTTATCAAAAATAACGTTCACAACTTCAGGAATGATATCTCCAGCCTTTTTCACAACAACATAGTCACCAATTCGAATATCCTTTTCACGAATTAAATCTTCGTTATGTAAAGAAGCACGACGAACGATAGTACCAGCCACTCTCACTGGCTCGAGCTCTGCAGTTGGTGTTACAACCCCTGTGCGGCCGACACTTAATTCAATCCCTGTTAATCTTGTCACAACTTCTTCAGCCGGGAATTTATAAGCTATTGCCCATCTTGGGCTCTTTGCTGTAGTTCCTAAGCTTTCTTGAAGAGCAACATCGTCTACTTTTATAACGATTCCGTCAATCTCATAATCAAGATGCGGGCGTTTTTCTTGCCACTCTTCTACATAGCCTATTACGTCTTCAATTGTTTCACATGTACGACGATTTGGATTCGTCTTAAATCCAAGCTCGCCTAAGAAATCCAGTGATTCACTGTGGGATGGAATTGTTTTTTCTTCTACATTAGCAAGACCATACACAAACATAGATAAGTTACGCTTCGCTGCAATTTTCGGATCAAGTTGACGTATCGATCCTGCTGCCGCATTACGTGGATTCGCAAATACATCTTCACCATTTTGCTCTTTTTCCTCATTTAATTTAACGAATGAACGCTTCGGCATATAAGCCTCGCCTCGCGCTTCTAACGTTACTTCTTCATTTAATCGAAGTGGAATTGCTTTAATCGTTTTCAAGTTTTGGGTAATGTCTTCACCCGTTACACCATCACCACGTGTTGCACCTTGAATAAAGCGTCCTTTTTCATAATGAAGTGAAACAGCAAGTCCGTCAATTTTTAACTCGCATATATATCTTACATTCGCATCATCAATTCCTTGACGTACTCTTCGGTCAAAATCACGCAAATCACCTTCATTAAATGCGTTACCTAAACTTAACATCGGTGATTTATGCGTTACCTTTTCAAATATATCAAGTACAGCTCCCCCAACTCGAATAGAGGGGGAGTCTTCCGTTACAAATTCAGGGTTCTCTACTTCTAATTTCATAAGCTCCTGCATATTACGGTCATATTCCGCATCAGAAACAGAAGGATTGTCTAATACGTGATATTGATAGTTAAATGTATTTAACAAATCACGCAGTTCTTCTATACGTTTTTTTGTTACCTCTTTTGACATATCCTCATTCCTTTCCTATTGTTTCGTCACAGGTGCAAATTTTGCTAATAAACGTTTAATACCAATTGGGCTTGGGAACGCAATATCTAATTCTTTTGCATCACCTTCACCTTTAACACTTACAACTGTACCGACTCCCCACTTCTGGTGAGAAGCTTTATCGCCTATTGCCCAGCCAATTTGCTCGCCACCTGTCGTCTTAACAGCCGGACGTACGAAAGCTGAACGAGAACGTGTTGTAGTTGCGCTTGTCGTTCTTCCTTTTGCACCAAACGAAGTTTCACGCTTCGGCGCTGTTTCATTTAATGGTTCTACTAACTCTGCCGGAATTTCTGTAATAAATCGAGATGCTGCATTCATACTTGTTCTACCAAATAAAGTACGCATTTGCGCATTCGATAAATATAACTCTTCTTCTGCACGAGTAATACCTACATAAGCAAGACGACGCTCTTCTTGCATTTCATCTTCTTCCATAAGAGAACGAGTATGCGGGAATATCCCTTCCTCTAAGCCAACAATAAAGACAACTGGGAACTCTAATCCTTTTGCTGAGTGCATCGTCATTAAAATAACTTCCTCACCAGCAGTTGGATCTTCATCTACACGATCAATATCAGCAACAAGTGCTAAATCTGTTAAGAATGCAACAAGGCTCTTATCTTCGCTTTGAGATTCAAATGTTTGTGTAACAGATAAAAACTCGTCTAAGTTTTCTAAACGACCTTCTGCTTCTAAAGAACGCTCATTTTTCAACATATCGCGATAGCCTGTCTTTTCAATAACTTCTTCTACTAATTCTGTAACAGATAAATACTCTTGCATATTTACCCAGTTGTGTAATAAACTTGCGAATTCTTTTACTGCTTTTGTTATTTTTGCACTTACACCAACATGCTCAATCTCATCAAATACTGCAGTTAATGAAATTCCGTTTTGCACACCATAATTAATAATTTTATCGATAGAAGTAGCACCAATCCCGCGCTTCGGCATGTTAATAATACGCGCAAAACTAATCTCATCATCTGGATTCCCAATTAAACGTAAGTACGCCAAAATGTCTTTAATCTCTTTACGATCGTAGAACTTAGTACCGCCGACAATTTTGTAAGGGATATTAGATTTCAGGAAAATCTCCTCGACCATACGAGACTGGGCATTCGTACGATATAATACTGCAAAATCGGTATATTTTCGTTTCCCCATTTGAATATCATCACGGATTTTTTTCGCAACAAAATACGCTTCGTCCTTTTCGGTTGCAGCACGATAATACGAAATTTTGCTCCCAATTTGATTGTCTGTCCATAATTTCTTCGGTTTACGGTTTGAATTCTTTTCAATTACAGCATTAGCTGCATTTAAAATATTTTGTGATGAACGATAGTTTTGTTCTAACAGAATAACTTGTGCATTCTCATAGTCTTTTTCGAATGACAAAATGTTAGAAATATCAGCACCACGCCAGCGGTAAATAGACTGATCTGAGTCACCTACAACGCAAAGATTTTTAAAACGCGCTGCCAAATGTTTAACAAGAAGGTACTGGGCTTTGTTCGTATCTTGATACTCATCAACATGAATATATTGGAATTTGCGTTGATAAAACTCTAGCACTTCTGGAACGCGCTCAAATAGCTGAATCGTTGTCATAATTAAATCATCAAAGTCTAATGAGTTATTTTTCAAAAGACGTTTTTGATATTCTGTATATACATCGCTCGTTAATTTTTCATATGGATCAGCGATTGTAATTTTTTTTGCATATTTATCTGCAGATAACAGTTCATTTTTCGCATTACTAATACCCGCTAAAATAGAGCGCGGCTCAAACTTTTTCGGGTCAATATTGCGCTCTTTCATAATTTTTTTTACTACAGTTAACTGATCACCTGCATCTAAAATCGTAAAGTTACGATTAATCCCAATGCGGTCAATATCACGTCGTAAAATACGTACACACATAGAGTGGAACGTAGAAATCCAAATATCTTCTGCCTCTGGTCCAACAAGTTTATCAATACGCTCACGCATTTCACGAGCAGCTTTATTTGTAAAAGTAATTGCTAGTACATTCCATGGTGCCACACCTTTTTCACCAAGTAAATACGCAATACGGTGTGTTAACACACGTGTTTTCCCACTACCTGCACCTGCCATTAATAGAAGTGGTCCATTTGTTGTTTGTACTGCTTTTTGTTGCTGTGGATTTAAACCATTTAATAACCTATCTGTCATACGCCTGCACCTACTCTCCTTTTACTGCTTTAACTGTTTTTAATGCCGATTTTATATCATCATATATAACATTTCCAACAACTACTGTATCAGCATACTGTGCCATTTCTTTCGCTTGTTCTGCATTAGAAATACCACCGCCATAATATAGCTTAGCTTGTTTCAATTCTGCTTTTACGTTTTTAACAAGTTCAATATCTCCATACGTCCCGCTATATTCTAAATAAAATATAGGTAAATGTAATAGCTTGTCTGCTAAACGTGCATATGCAATAACATCATCTTCTGTTAAATCACATTTTGCATCTGTAAGCTGGGCTACTTTCGCTTCTGGATTTAAAACACAATACCCTTCCATGAAAATTTCGTCCCAGTCCATAATATCCCCAAATTCTTTCAATGCCTCATGATGAACACCTGTTACCCATTCTACTTTTCGGCTATTTAAAACACTTGGGATGTAATAAAAATCAAATCCCGGTGTAATTGCTTCCAAATCAGAAACCTCTAACACACAAGGAACTGCATATCTACGAATGCTAACTAGCATGTGTAATACGTTATCAATTGTCACTCCATCACTTCCGCCTACAATAACAGCATCCGTTCCAGATTCACAAATCATTTCTAAATGTTCGTCACTTAACTCCTTATTTGGATCAAGCTTAAATACATGTTTCCATTTGGAAATATCGTACATGAAAACACCCTTTCTTTTCTCTATTTATATATACCTCTGTTCAAAATAACAGTTTATTTTTGTCAGGATTTTTTTAACTTCATCTTAAATATTTGTTTAAAGCGGAGAATTAAGTTTGGAATTCCCTCTTCCATATTCTTTCAAACGGGAGGATTTAATTTTGAACTTCCTTTTACGCATTCTTTCATTATAACAAAAAAAGCTACTTACACACACGCCCAATCCAACATCTTTTTTAACGTCAAATGTTGGATTACATATCACCAAAATCACATGGGATACTAATAAAAGAAATAGTATTTGCTATTTCAAAGTTCATCAAAAAGGAGTGTTTTTCAAATGAAGCAAAACATCGGTACAATCAATGCTCTAATTCGAATTACACTCGGCCTTATCCTCTTCGGTTGTAGTACAGCTAAACTCGTACGCAAACCGTGGTGCACTTGGTCTAAAGTTTTACTATGGTTTGGTGCAATGAAAATTGCAGAGGGGATTGTTCGTTTCTGCCCTATTGCTGAAGTATGTAAATTTGGAAAATTCATGAGTATGGGCGCAGTTAAAATGCCTAGCATGAATTTTGCTGAAAAAGGACATGCTAAAAAAGAAGTTACTCAAACTTCCAATCATGACAAACCACAGTCAAATGGAAGTTATGACGCTTCTGACAAAGAGATTGAGTCAGCGATTGAAGATATAATCCTGGCAAAACCGCTTTGAATCATTTGTCACGATGCAAGATGCTCTCAAAGGGACTTAGCTGCTGCAGTGGGCGGTTAAGTCTTCTTTATTTTACCATAAAACAGAACGTATATTCTTGTTTTTTCGCCCCTAAAACGTACATAAAAGATATCAATAAATAAGATTCTGAAAATTAGGTTTAAACCCCTTGCTTAAAATGATATAAAAGTGATATCATTTTTATATCAGGGAGGCGATTATATGAAAGAAAAACAAGTTTTTTATGTAAATGGTTTTCTCGGCGTTATTGGAATTTTAGTTTTAGCCGCTATCGGTGTATTTTGCCTTGTACAAGAAATGTTTGTAATAGCTATTTTAGTTCTCATATTAGCATCTGTTTTAGCTACAGGTATCGGTATCGTTCAACCGAATCAAGCGAAAGTCATTACGTTCTTCGGTAATTATTTAGGAACAATTCGTCAAAACGGTTTATTTTTAACAATTCCATTCGCATTCCGTCAAACTGTATCGTTACGTGTTGAAAACTTTAATAGTAAGAAATTAAAAGTAAACGATGTTGAAGGAAATCCAATTGAAATTGCAGCCGTTATCGTATATAAAGTTGTTGATTCTGCAAAAGCAATGTTTGGTGTTGAGCATTACGATCGATTTGTAGAAATCCAAAGCGAAACAGCAATCCGCCACGTTGCAACAAAATATCCTTATGATAATTTCCAAGATGAAACTTGTATCACGCTACGAGGAAATACTGAAGAAATCTCTGAAGAATTAAAGCGCGAGTTAGAAGAACGTCTTGAAATCGCTGGCGTGGAAGTATTAGAAACTCGTTTAACACATTTGGCTTACGCAACAGAAATTGCCCATGCAATGCTTCAACGTCAACAAGCAAAAGCAGTATTAGCTGCTAGAAAAGAGATTGTTGAAGGTGCTGTGAAGATGGCGAAAGATTCAATCCATATGTTAGACGAAGAAGGCGTACTGGAACTCGATGATGAGCGTAAAGCAAATATGGTAAACAACTTATTAGTTGCCATCGTGTCAGATAAAGGTGCGCAACCAGTTATTAATACAGGAAGCCTATACTAAAAGGTTGTAAATAATTATGGCTAAAAAGAAAAGCTTTCCATTACGTATTGATCCTGAATTACACGCAGTCATCGAAAAATGGGCGAATGATGAGTTTCGTAGCGTCAATGCACACATCGAGTATTTACTTCGAGAAATGGCAAAGCAAAAAGGGAAACTAAAAAAAGATAAAGATGCATGAACAAACAGCCCACTGAATTTTCAGCGGGCTGTTTTTATACACTTACTAATATTTTCTATACAAAGCAAGTCATCAATAAACTTGCATAACGCCGCTGTTCTCGCACTATCTTTCCGATAAATAAAATAAGTCGGAATAAACCTGTTTTCATGTACTAACGGTGTATGAATAAGTTCTTTATGGCCATCAAATTGCTCTGCTACTTCATGTGGTAACATAGACACCCCAAGTCCAGCTTTTACGCATCCAATAATACCGTCTAAAGAATTTAATTCCATTATTTTTTTTGGAACAATCCCTTCAGATAGTAACCATTCTTCTAAAACTTTTCTATAAAAACAACCTGATTGAAAAACGATAAAAGACTGCGACTCCGAACATCCGTTATCCCACAAAACATTCCGCTTTGAAAGTAACATCATTTCCTCTTGAAATACTTCTATCTTTTCTAAAGCTGGATCATCTATACAATCAGCTACAAATGCCCCCTCTATTTCATATAAAAGTACCTTCTTCGTTAATTCTTCCGTATTGTGCGTTTGCAACATAATTTCCACTTCTGGATAGCGCATATGATAATTAGCTAAAATCGTAGGCAATCTAACAGCTGCTGCTGTTTCCATCGCTCCAATTTTCAATACTCCTCCAGGCTCCGCTACATGTTTCACTTGCCTTTTTGATTCATTTAATAATTGAATCATTTTTTCAGCGTATGTTAACAACTTTTCTCCGGCTGGTGTTAATGTAACTCCATCTCGATGCCTATAAAATAATTGTGTTTCATATTCAGCTTCTAGCCGTTTTATTTTTGCTGTTATGTTTGATTGAACAAAATTCAACCGAATAGCTGCTCTTGAAATACTTTTCTCCTGCGCGACCATATAAAAAGCTACAAAATCTTGTAAGTTCATTCGTTCATCTCCCTTCGTTCATATCATTAATTTTGATATTACATATAAAAAATCAGTATTTTACGCCCCATATATATTCCTCTATCATATATATTAGAAGATATTTCAAGAAGGGAGATTATATGAACGAGACAAAAACATGGAAAATGATTATAGCTGGGATATGTTCTTTAATAGCTGTCATGGGTATTAGTCGGTTCGCCTACACACCGATTATTTCTTTTATGGAAAAGCAAGCCCATATAGAAGATGACCTCGCTGGATATTTAGCGTCCAGTAATTATCTTGGTTATTTACTTGGGGCATTCTTTATTGGATTCATTACGATAAAAAATCGTGAAAAAATATTACACCACTGTTTATTCTTCAATGTTCTTTCAACTCTTTGTATGGGCTTAACCTCTTATATCTTTTTATGGTTTCCCCTTCGCTTTATCGGTGGTTTCACAAGTGCAATTGTATTTGTTCTTGCCTCTAGTATTGTTTTAGATTATTTATTTCAAAGTAATAAAGTCATGCTAGGTGGCATGATTTATAGCGGTGTTGGAATTGGCATTATTTTCTCTGGAAGTTTCGCACCTTTATTCAACTCAATTTGGAATTGGCAAGGTGCATGGATTGGGTTAGGACTTATTAGTTTTAGTTTAGCTATCCTTGTATGGAAATGGTTAAGAGAGGACAGTAGACATACTATACAGCAACCCAAAAGTACTATACAAGCTACATCACATAGAAAAAACTATTTATTTTGGCTTATTTTAGCTTACGGATTCGAAGGGTTTGGCTATATCATTACAGGGACCTTCCTTGTCACCATTGTAGAAAGAATTACACTATCACCCTTCTATGCATCTTGTAGCTGGATTATTGTCGGTATTGCTGTCATCCCATCTAGTTACCTTTGGTCCACTGTTACTCGGAAGTACGGGCCAACACGAGCTCTTACATCCGCCTATATGTTACAAATTATAAGTGTACTTTCTCCACTCCTTATTCCAAACCTTTTTGGGGCATTTCTAAGTGCATTCCTTCTAGGTGCTACATTCGTCGGAATTACAATTTTAACAACTACAGAAGCAAAACGAATAAGACCGAATGAAAGTAATAAAATCATTGGTTATACGACAGGTGTTTATGGGATTGGCCAAATTATCGGTCCAATCTTTACAGGTATTATTGCGAAGCAAATGCAAAGTTTTTCCCTCCCACTCCTTGTCGCTGCTCTTACGTTAATCATCTCAATACTACTATTATTAATTGGAGAAATAAGATGTAAGCAGGTAGAGAAAAAGTGTATATAGATACAAATAGTTTATAATCTCTTGAAAAGATTCAACGTACTATACTCTATTTCCTATAAAAAAAGAAGCTAACATATGTTAGCTTCGCGTAATCTCATGCCCAATCGTACGATATCCTATATCACTACGATAAAATAAGCCATCGCTCTCAATCTTTGCGATTTCTTTATACACTCTATCTTTCGCTTCTTGTAAGTCTTTCGCTTTATAAGCAATAAATAGTACACGGCCACCATTTGTTACAAAATCCCCATGCTTCATCGCTGTACCTGAATGAAAGACAATAGCATCTTCTAAACGATCTAATCCGTTAATAATTTCACCTTTTTTATACGCTTCTGGATAACCTTTCGAAGCAAGTACAACACCAATAACTGCTTCCTTTGACCATTCTAACGTTAATTCACTTTCATCTAATACAGCGTTACATACATCAACTAAATCATTTTCTAAGCGAGGTAATACAACTTCTGTTTCAGGGTCACCAAAGCGTGCATTGAACTCAATTACCTTTGGACCATCATTCGTTAAAATAAGTCCCGCATATAAAATCCCTGTAAACGAACGATCTTCTTGGATCATCGCTTTAGCAGTTGGATGTAATACTGTTTGAATCGCTTCTTGAACTGCTGATTCCGGAATTTGTGGTACTGGAGAATATGCGCCCATTCCGCCTGTATTTGGACCTTTATCGCCATCAAAAGCTCGTTTATGATCTTGAGCAATTACCATTGGATGCACAGTTGTTCCATTGACAAATGCCATTAATGAAAATTCTTGCCCATCTAAAAATTCTTCAATAACGACCTTCTTACTTGCTTTGCCAAATTTCACATCTTGTAGCATTTCTTTCACAGCTTGTAATGCCTCTTCAAGCGTCATTGCTACCGTTACACCTTTGCCAGCAGCTAACCCATCTGCCTTAATTACGATCGGTGCACCAACTTTTTGAATGTACTTTACTGCCTCTTCATAGTCTGTAAAAGTTTCATATGCCGCAGTTGGAATATTATATTTTTTCATCAATTCTTTCGTAAAAGCTTTACTACCTTCAATAACAGCAGCCGCTTTATTAGGCCCAAATACACGAAGTCCCTCTTCCTTAAAGCAATCAACGATTCCGTTCATAAGTGGAATTTCTGGTCCAACGAAAGTTAAGCCTACATTATTTTCTTTTGCAAATAAGACTAGTGCATCAAAATCATTCTCATCAATATCAATTGGTATTGCAACATCTCGCATACCTTCATTCCCTGGCGCTACATATACTTTTTCTACCTTTTCAGATTGTGCAAACTTCCAAGCTAAAGCATGCTCACGCCCACCACGGCCGATTACTAAAACATTCATATTTCATCCCCCAATAATTAAATAAGTACAAACTAGAAGCTATGCTCCTAGTTTGCTTTTTCATATCAATAGAAGTTTAAAAGGGAGGATCAAGAGAACCGAGCAGGTCGAGGCGCATTCGCCAGGAGGACACGGAGTGTAGTTTTCCTACATGAGTACCGCACTGGCAATGCAACGACGACATGCGACAGTTATCTTGACCGGACCTTTTAAACATCCTCTATTAATGTTTGAAATGACGTACGCCAGTGAACACCATAGCAATCCCATACTTATCTGCCACTTTAATAGAATCCTCATCACGGATCGATCCGCCTGGTTGGATAATTGCTGTAATACCAGCTTTTGCTGCTTCTTCTACTGTATCTGGCATTGGGAAGAAAGCATCAGATGCAAGTGCGCTACCTTGTGCTTTTTCGCCAGCTTGTGTAATTGCGATTTTTGCAGAACCGACACGGTTCATCTGTCCCGCACCTACACCAACTGTCATGTTATCATTCGTTAAAACAATTGCATTTGATTTCACATGTTTTACAACTTTCCAAGCTAGTTTTAAATCTTTCCACTCTTGCTCTGATGGTTCACGTTTCGTTGGAATTGAAATTGCACTTTCATCTAATGATAACGTATCTTCCTCTTGAACAAGAAGACCACCTTGTACAGAAGTTAGTTTTTTGCTTGCACTTGTCGCTTTTTCAATATTTACAGTTAGTAAGCGTAAGTTCTTCTTGCTTTGCAACACTTCTAAAGCTTCTTGCGAGAACGAAGGAGCGATAACAATCTCTAAGAAAATTTCATGTAACTTTTCAGCTGTAGCTTTATCAATTTCACGATTCGCTGCAATAATACCGCCGAAGATTGATACTGGATCAGCTTCATAAGCACGTGTGTATGCTTCATGAATATCAGTTCCTACTCCAACACCACATGGATTCATATGTTTTACCGCTACTACTGCCGGTTCTGTAAATTCTTTCACGATGCTAAGCGCTGCATCCGCATCGTTGATATTGTTATAAGATAATTCTTTACCGTGTAATTGTTCTGCGTATGCAACAGAAGAAGTTGCTGCGAATGGCGCTTTATAGAACGTTGCTTTTTGATGCGGATTTTCGCCATAGCGTAAATCTTGTTTTTTCTCGAATGTCACCGTTAATGTTTCTGGGCTTTCTTCGCCCATTTGCTCTGTTAAGTAGTTAGAAATTAACGCATCATATGCCGCTGTATGGCGGAATACTTTCGCTGCTAATTTTCGTTTCGTTTCTTCTTTTACTTCACCGTTCTCTTTTAGTTCTGCTAATACAACATCATAATCTACTGGATCTACAATTACTGATACAAATTTATGATTTTTCGCAGCAGAGCGAATCATTGTTGGGCCACCGATATCAATATTTTCAATTGCATCAGCAAATGTTACATCAGGCTTAGCGATTGTTTCTTTAAACGGATATAAGTTTACAACAACAAAATCAATTGCTTGAATGCCTAGTTCATTCATTTGCGCTACATGCGTTTCATTATCACGAACCGCTAATAGACCACCATGAATATTTGGATGTAATGTTTTTACACGGCCATCCATAATTTCTGGGAAACCTGTTACTTCAGAAATACCAATTACTTGTAAGCCGTTCTCTTCTAGTAATTTTTTCGTACCACCTGTTGAAATAACTTCGATCCCTTGTTCTAGTAAACCTTTAACAAATTCTACTACTCCTGTTTTATCTGAAACACTTACTAATGCACGCTTTTTCATTTATCCTTCACCCCTGGTTGTATGTTAGTTAACAGTTGTTTCTTTCGCAGACTGAACAATTTGATTCACTGTATTTACGTATAATTTATGTTCAACTTGTTGAATTTTCTTTTGTAAGCTTTCTCTCATATCCCCTTCAGAAACAACTACTGCTTCTTGTGCAATAATTGGACCTGTATCCATACCTGCATCTACATAATGAATTGTTACTCCAGTTACTTTTACACCTGCTTCTAACGCTTGACCGACAGCATCTTTACCCGGAAAACTAGGTAGCAGTGATGGGTGAATATTAATAATCTTCCCGCCGTATGCTTCTAGTAAAGTCGGCCCAATTAAACGCATATATCCAGCTAAAATAACATAATCAATTTCATACTCTTCTAGCCTCTTTAATATTTCTTTTTCAAATGCTTCTTTTGATTCATATGCTTTCGCTGAAAAGGCGAAACACGGAATATGATGATAATGTGCCCGTCCAATAACGCGTGCCTCTGGTTTATCACATACTAATAAACTAATATCTGCACCCAATCTTTTTTCTTCTACTGCATTAATGAGAGATTGAAAGTTAGATCCGCTTCCAGAAGCAAAAACTGCTAATCTACTCATAGTTCTGTGCCCCCGTTAAAGGTAACACCAGTACCTTGTACAGTACGTCCAATAATACGAGCTGTTTCTCCTTGCTCTTCAAGAAGACGAACAATATCTTTTGCCTCTTCTTCCTTCACCGCTACTACCATACCAACACCCATGTTAAAAATATTGAACATTTCTTTCTCTTCTAGTTTCCCAACTTCTTGAAGTAAACTGAAAATCGGCTGAATTTCCCAAGATCCTAGTTCAATTTCTGCACCGATTCCTTCTGGCAACATACGTGGAATATTTTCAATAAAGCCTCCACCTGTAATATGTGCCATACCGTATACTTCATGTTTCTTCAATAGTTCTAAAATAGGTTTGACATAAATTTTCGTTGGTTTTAATAATTCTTCACCAAGAGGTAGTTCTAAGCGTCCATAAATACGATCTAAAGATAGTTCTCCATCTTCTAGTAATACTTTTCGTACTAAAGAATAACCGTTACTATGAATACCGCTAGATGCTAAGCCAATTAATACGTGACCAGCTTCAATTTTTTCACCTGTTACAATTTTCTTTTTATCAACAATTCCAACTGTAAAACCAGCTAAATCGTATTCTTCCGTAGAATACATTCCTGGCATTTCAGCTGTTTCTCCACCAATTAATGCACAACCAGCTTGGCGACAGCCCTCTGATATACCTTTGACGATGTTTTCAATTTTACTAGGTTCAGCTTTACCACAAGCAATATAATCAAGGAAGAAAAGCGGCTCTGCTCCTTGGACAACAATATCGTTTACGCACATTGCTACTGCATCAATACCAATTGTGTCATGTTTATCTGCCATAAAAGCGAGCATCAATTTCGTTCCCACGCCATCTGTTCCAGATACTAATACAGGTTCTTCTAATGCAAATTTTGATAGATCAAACATACCTCCAAAACCGCCTAAACCACCTAGTACTTCTTTTCTCATTGTTGTTTGTACGTGTTTTTTCATGCGAGATACCGCTTCATATCCAGCTTCAATATCTACTCCTGCTTGCTTATATGCATTCGCCATCGTTATTTACACCTCGTCTTTTAATTTCTCCCCATCCAGGGCGGCCGTTTTAAGAAAGAAGCTAGCTTCTACATCAAAAGAAGTAGAAGCTTTTTTCTTCTTATTTCATGCTTTCTAAAAGCTCTTGCTCATAATCATAAAGAGCTGTCGGATAGTCCCCATTAAAGTAAGCCATACATAGGCCGCCATATTTCCCTTCATACGGACGTCCAATTGCATCTACCAATCCATCTTCGCTTAAAAATGTTAGTGAATCTGCACCGATCATTTCACGGATTTCTTCTACTGTATTATTTGCTGCAATTAATTCTTTTCTCGTTTGAATATCAATGCCATAGAAGCATGGATACTTAAGAGGTGGTGAAGCGATTCTTACATGAACTTCTGTCGCTCCAGCCTCGCGAAGCATACGAACAATTCGCTTACTTGTCGTTCCTCTTACGATAGAATCGTCAATCATAACAACTCGTTTTCCTTCAACTACACCTCTTACTGCTGAAAGCTTCATCTTAACCCCTTGCTCTCGCAGTTCTTGAGAAGGTTGAATAAACGTACGTCCAACGTAACGATTTTTAATTAGTCCTAACTCATATGGAATGCCTGTCGCCTCCGCATAACCAATTGCTGCCGAAATACTAGAGTCTGGTACACCAGTAACAACATCAGCTTCAATAGGAGCTTCCGCCGCTAAACGTTTCCCCATATTTTTACGTGCTGCATGAACATTAACGCCAGCAATATTAGAATCAGGGCGTGCAAAGTAAATGTATTCCATACTACAAATTGCATGTTCTACATCATTTGTGAAACGATCTACGTGAATTCCTTCATCATTAATGATAATTAATTCACCAGGTTCTACATCACGAATGTGTGTTGCACCTACTACATCAAAAGCACATGTTTCTGATGCTACAACGTAAGCATCCCCCATCTTTCCAATTGAAAGAGGACGGAATCCATTCGGATCTAGCGCAACGATCATTTCATTTCCAGTTAGTAAAAGATATGCAAACGCACCTTTCACTTTATTTAGGGCCTCTTTTACACTTTCAATTAAAGAATCTTTTGTACTACGTTTAATAAGATGTAAAAGTACCTCTGTATCTGAACTTGTTTGAAAAATACTTCCCTCTGCCTCTAATTCACGACGAAGCATTTTTGCGTTAATTAAATTTCCGTTATGAGCTAGTGCCATACTGTGATCAGAAAAACGGAATAATAATGGTTGAACGTTAGCAACTTCACTTCCGCCAGCTGTCGCATATCGTACGTGTCCAATTGCTGATTTTCCGTTTAAGCCTTCTAGCTCACCTCTTGAAAACACTTCTGATATTAAACCTAACCCCTTGTGACCGATGATTTTTTCCCCATTATTTACAACAATGCCTGCGCCCTCTTGCCCACGGTGCTGTAAACTGTGCAATCCGTAGTACGAAACTTGTGCTGCATTTTCATGCCCCCAAATTCCAAAAACGCCACATTCTTCATTTAACCCCTTTATTTCAGCAAGCATGGGATTGCCCCTTTCCAAGCCTTTCTCATTTCATCTACATTTGCTGTAAGTAATACTTCATTTTCTTCATTATGAATTGTTACTTCATTTGTATTTGTCACTTCTCCAACTTGAATTGCTTCTACCACTTTCTCAAACGCTTCTTTATTTTCACGTTTTACAGTTATAACGAAGCGAGACTGTGATTCCGCAAATAATACTGCTGTTGCTTCTCCGTCTAATTTCACAGTAGCACCTAAACCGTTAGCACCAATTGCACTTTCTGAAATTGCAACTGCTAAACCACCTTCAGCAACATCATGTGCAGATTGAACAAGGCCAGCTTGAATTGCTTCTAGTACTTGTTTTTGGCGTTTTAATTCTACATCTAGATCGATACTTGGTGATTGACCGAAAATTTTACCGTGAATCATTTTCTGTAATTCACTTCCGCCAAACTCAGCTTTCGTCTCTCCAATTACATAAACTAAATCGCCAGCTTGTTTAAATTCTTGTGTTGTTACGTGTTTTAAATCATGTACAAGACCGACCATCCCAACAGTTGGTGTTGGATATACAGCTTCGCCACTACGTTCGTTATACATTGATACATTTCCGCCAATAACTGGCGTTTGTAATGTGCGACAAGCTTCACTCATACCGTCTACTGATTTCTCAATTTGCCAGAAGATCTCTGGTTTCTCTGGGTTACCAAAGTTTAAGCAATCTGTAATTGCAAGTGGCTCCCCGCCAGAACATACGATATTACGTGCTGCCTCTGCTACTGCAATTTTACCGCCCATTTCTGGATCTAGATAAATGTAACGAGAATTACAATCCGTCGTCATCGCTAATCCTTTTTCTGTACCGCGTACACGTACAACCGCTGCATCTGAACCTGGTGTAACAACTGTGCTTGTGCGTACTTGATAATCATATTGATCATATACCCACTCTTTACTTGCAATCGTCGGTTGTTGTAGTAAAGCGAATAACGTTTCTTTATAATCTTCTACTTTTGGTGTTTCCATTTTCATCTGCTGGAACTCAGCAAAGTATGCTGCTTCTTTTGATGGTTTGTAATAAATTGGCGCTTCTTCTGCAAGAGCATCTGCTGGAACTTCAGCTACCTTCACACCTTTATGGAATAAACGAAGCATTTTGTCTTCTGTTACTTTCCCCATCGTAACCGCTGCAAGACCATACTTCTCAAATAAATCTACTATTTCTTGCTCTCTACCTTTTTTCACAACAATTAACATACGCTCTTGTGATTCAGATAGCATCATTTCATATGGTGTCATTCCTGTTTCACGCTGTGGTACATCATCTAAGTACATTTCAATACCCATTCCTGCTTTACTTGCCATTTCTGCAGAAGATGATGTTAAACCAGCTGCACCCATATCTTGAATTCCAACAAGTGCATCAGATTGAATCAATTCTAAACATGCTTCGATAAGAAGCTTCTCCATAAATGGATCTCCTACTTGAACTGCTGGACGCTTCGCTTCTGAACTTTCAGATAGCTCTTCAGATGCGAATGTTGCACCGTGAATACCATCACGACCAGTTGATGCTCCTACGTACATTACTGTATTGCCAGCACCGTGCGCTTGACCTTTTTTAATATCTTCGTGGTTAATTAAACCTACGCACATTGCATTTACAAGTGGATTTCCTTCGTAACATGGATCAAATTGTACTTCTCCGCCAACAGTAGGAATACCGATACAGTTACCGTATCCTGCTATTCCTGCTACTACTTCTTCGAATAAATATTTCACACGTGGTGATTGTAATTCACCGAAACGAAGTGAGTTTAATAGAGCTACTGGACGTGCTCCCATAGAGAATACGTCACGAATAATACCACCAACGCCTGTTGCTGCGCCTTGATATGGTTCAATAGCTGAAGGGTGATTATGACTTTCCATTTTAAATACAACCGCTTGATTATCACCGATATCTACAATTCCAGCGCCTTCCCCAGGTCCTTGCAGAACGCGCTCACCTGTCGTTGGGAACTTGCGAAGAACTGGCTTTGAATTTTTATAACTACAATGTTCAGACCACATTACAGAGAATAATCCTGTTTCTGTATAATTTGGCAGACGTCCTAAAATCTTTTCAACCATGGCAAACTCTTCGTCTGTTAGCCCCATTTCCGCATATATGCGCTCTTCTTTAATTTGTGTTGGATTTGGTTCAAGCATTAACGACATATGTTTCCCTCCACTGTTTTAAGATAGATTGAAAGACTTTTAACCCTTCAGCACCGCCAAGTAGTTCATCTACAGCACGCTCTGGATGTGGCATCATACCAAGAACATTTCCTTTTTCATTTACAATACCAGCAATATCTGAAACGCTTCCATTCGGATTTTCCACGTAACGGAATGCAATTTGATTATTCTCTTCTAATCTTTTAAGAGTTTCTTCATCACAATAGTAATTCCCCTCACCATGTGCAATTGGAATATTGATTACTTCATCTTTTTCATATTGTGATGTAAACATAGTTTCATTATTTTCAACACGTAACTGAACCGTACGGCACATAAACTTTAAGTTTTCGTTTCTCATTAATGCTCCTGGTAGTAATCCTGATTCAACAAGAATCTGGAATCCATTACACACTCCTAAAATTGGCTTTCCTTGCTCAGCAGCTTTTTGCACTGCTTTCATTGCGTTAGCAAAGCGAGAAATAGCACCACAACGTAAATAGTCACCGTAAGAGAATCCACCTGGTAGTAAAATTGCATCATATTCATCTAAATTCTCTCTATCGTGCCAAACGTAATCTACTTCTTCACCAAGCTCATCTTTAATTGCATGGAACATATCGACATCACAGTTCGAACCTGGGAATACTATGACTGCAAATTTCACTGTGCGACAACCTCCTCAACTTCATAACGGAAGTCTTCCATTACAACGTTTGTTAATAGTTTTTCACACATTTCTTTTACCTTTGCGTCAAGGTCAGATACTGATTTATCAATTGTTAATTCCATATATTTTCCGATTCGAACGTCTTGTACTTCTGTGAACGAAAGACTATGAAGTGCCCCTTTTACCGCTGTTCCTTGTGGATCTAATACGCTTTCTCTTAACGTTACATATACCTTAACTTTATACATGTGAAATTCCCCCTAAACGTTTTAAAATCTCTTCATAAGCTTCTGTTAAATTTCCAAGGTCACGACGGAATACGTCTTTATCAAATTTTTCATTGCTCGTTTCATCCCATAAACGGCAAGTATCTGGTGAAATTTCATCCGCTAAAATGATTTCTCCTTCATCTGTTACACCAAACTCTAATTTAAAATCTACTAATCTTACACGACAGCTTGCGAAATGATCAATCAACACTTGATTGATTTGTAGAGCCATATCTCGTAATACGCTTACTTGCTCTGGTGATGCAACGTTTAATACACGAATATGATCTTCCGTTACAAGCGGATCTCCTAAATCATCATCTTTGAAGTAAAATTCTACGATTGGTTCTGCAAGTACAGTTCCCTCTTCCATTCCTAAACGTTTTGAAAGGCTTCCTGCAATTACATTTCTTGTGACAACTTCTAGGGGAATAATACTCACTTTTTTAACAAGTTGCTCTGTTTCAGATAACTTCTCAACA
This sequence comes from Bacillus hominis, assembly GCF_018332515.1. GTDB lineage: Bacteria > Bacillota > Bacilli > Bacillales > Bacillaceae_G > Bacillus_A > Bacillus_A hominis. Next base: position 21,009 of record NZ_BOQD01000052.1, read on the forward strand.
AAATGTGTTTTAATTCCTACTTCTTGTAACTTTCTGAACAATAAAGTTGTAATCTCATTGTTCAAACGACCTTTTCCTGTAATCGTCTCTTTTTTCTCCCCATTGAAAGCAGTCGCACTATCTTTGTACTCTACCCAAACCATATCTGCTGATTCTGTACGATAAATTCTTTTTGCCTTACCTTCATACAGCAATTCTAGCTTTTGCATTTCGCAAGCCCCCTGTAGTTTGAAAAATGTGAATAATATTTTTATAAAGAATGGCACAGAATGACTCTATTCTGTGCCATATGAAATTTTACGCTTCGTTTAATCCAAGGCGTTCAAAGATTGTATCAACGTGTTGCATATGATGTTCATAATTAAAGCATTCGTTAATTTCTTCTTGCGTTAACTTACTTGTAATACGCTCATCAGCTTCTACAAGCTCTTTAAATTGTACTTGTGTTTCCCAAGCTTCCATTGCTTTAGGCTGTACGATATCATAAGCTTCTTCACGCACCAGACCTTTGTCAATTAGTGTAAGCATTACGCGCTGAGAGTAAATTAAGCCGTATGTTCTTGTCATATTGCGTTTCATATTCTCTGGGAATACAGTTAAGTTTTTAACGATATTACCAAAACGATTTAACATGTAATTTAACGCGATTGTAGCATCTGGTAAAATTACGCGTTCTGCAGAAGAGTGAGAGATATCACGCTCATGCCATAACGGAACATTCTCGTAAGCTGTCATCATATAACCGCGGATAACACGAGCTAAACCAGTCATATTTTCAGATCCAATTGGATTACGTTTATGTGGCATTGCAGAAGAACCTTTTTGACCTTTTGCGAAAGCCTCTTCAACTTCACGTGTTTCACTCTTTTGTAAACCACGGATCTCAACTGCCATCTTTTCAATAGATGTTGCGATTAGTGCAAGTGTTGACATGTAATGTGCATGGCGATCACGTTGTAATGTTTGTGTAGAAATTGGTGCTGCTTCTAATCCTAAGTTTTCACAAACATATTTTTCTACGAATGGATCAATATTCGCGTATGTACCAACCGCACCAGATAATTTACCAACGCGAACTGTATTAGCAGCTTGTTTGAAACGCTCTACGTTACGTTTCATTTCTTCATACCAAAGACCAAGTTTTAAACCAAATGTTGTTGGCTCTGCATGAACACCGTGTGTTCTTCCCATCATGATCGTGTATTTATGCTCTTTCGCTTTATTAGCTAAAATGCTAACAAAGTTTTCTAAGTCTTTTAACAAGATTTCATTTGCTTGTTTTAAGATGTAAGATAAAGCTGTATCTACTACGTCTGTAGATGTTAAACCATAATGAACCCATTTGCGTTCTTCACCTAATGTTGGTGTTTCTGATACAGCACGAGTGAATGCAACTACATCGTGACGTGTCTCTTTTTCAATTTCATAAATACGATCGATATCAAATGATGCATGCTCACGAATTTTTTTAACATCTTCTTTTGGAATATCGCCAAGCTCAGCCCATGCTTCACAAGCTAAAATCTCAACTTCTAACCACGCTTTAAATTTGTTCTCTTCCGTCCAAATCGCACCCATCTCAGGGCGTGTATAACGATTAATCATCTTTTTCCCTCCAACAGTTGTTCTTGATGGTCCCAAATATGCAAACTCTTCGCTTTTTCTAGAGCGACTTCAATATTATCATTTAAAATATTAACATGCCCCATTTTTCGCTGCGCTTTTGCTTCTTCTTTTCCATACAAGTGTAAATAGCACCCGGTTAATCTATTCACTTGTCCTAGGACCCCTTCTATATGTTCGCCTAAAATGTTAACCATGACAACTGGTTTTAACAAATTTGTTTCTCCAAGAGGTAAATTACAGATTGCTCGAATATGTTGACCAAATTGACTCGTTTCACATGCATCCTGTGTATAGTGCCCTGAATTGTGAGGTCTTGGTGCTAATTCATTAATGTAAATCTCACCGTCAGCTGTAGCAAACATCTCTACCGCTAGTGTTCCCACAAGTTTTAATTCATCCGCAAGTACCTTTGCGTAAGCAATTGCTTTTTGAGAAAGCTCTTCTGTAATGCGAGCTGGTACGATGGATTCATGCAAAATGTTATTTACATGAATATTTTCCGCTACCGGAAATACTTTCGTTTCACCACTTACACTACGAATTACAATAACTGATACTTCTTTTTCAAAAGGTACCCATTTCTCTAAAATACACTCTGCTGCATTCGCAAGGTTTCGCGCTTTATCAACGTCAGCTTCACTTCTTAAAACAACTTGCCCTTTCCCATCATATCCACCTGTCGTTGTTTTTAAGACGGAAGGGAATGATAACTCAGCTATTGCTTCAGTAAGCTGCTCTTGAGTTTGAACCAATCTATACGTTGCTACTGGTAGTCCCGCTTTTTCAATTGCATTCTTTTCGGTAAAACGATTTTGCGTTTTACTTAACAACTGACTGCCTTGCGGTAAGTAAGCATGTTTTTCAAGCCATTGTAAACATCTATAATCAATATTCTCAAATTCATATGTGACAACATCACTGATCTCTGCTAAATGCTGAATTGCTTTTAAATCGTCATATGATGCAACAATTTCAATATCAGCAACTTGTGCACATGGTGAGTTTTTTGTAGGATCTAAAACAGCAATTTTATATCCCATCTCCTTAGCTGCCAACGCCATCATTCTTCCTAGCTGGCCGCCTCCAATAATACCGATTGTTTTTCCAGGTAAAATGATTCTCGTCATACTAACTCACTACCTTCGCGCACATCTTTTTCAATTGCTTCTCTTCTCAATTCTAATGCATCATGTATGTCATCATGGAATGATCCAAGTATTTGTGCAGCAAGTAAACCAGCATTGGTTGAACCAGCCTTACCAATTGCAACAGTTGCAACTGGAACCCCTCCTGGCATTTGGACGATGGATAATAATGAATCTAAGCCGTTTAACGCTTTTGATTGAACTGGAACTCCGATTACAGGAAGATTCGTCTTCGCTGCAACCATTCCTGGTAAATGTGCTGCCCCGCCAGCTCCAGCAATAATAACTTTCAATCCACGTTCACGAGCCGTCTCTGCATATTCAAACATATAATCCGGAGTCCGATGAGCGGATACAACTTTTTTCTCATACGGTATATTTAATTCATCTAAAATGTCACAAGCATATTTCATTGTTTCCCAGTCTGACGTACTTCCCATTATGACTCCAACTAGTGATTTCATATTAGAATCCCCCCGATTCAAATAAAAAAAGCCTGAAATAGAACAGTTTCTCTTTTACTATGAGAGAAAGCGCTCTACTCAGGCATACGTATCCCTTGTGAATAGAAAAATACCGAGTGACTTTCCCTCATAGTCTAACGAATAACGGTCGTTAGGTAGAGACTTGCAGGCCATATCCCCGCGATTATATGAGGTCTTATATATTATTGTTTCTATGGCTATATTAACAATATTTCATAAACAATGTCAACAAATAATCGAATGTTTTTTTAACAGTCATCGATAACGTTCGTGTTTTAGTTATATTCAAAAGGAGAATTGCAACTATATGCAAGAAGGAAAGGGAATTAGAATATATATTTCTAGAGATCTATTTTGTGTATAGTTGTTTATATAGTATTTCAATATGTTTTAATCAAAATATATACACTCTTGTGAACTTATATTGTAGCGATTTAATTTCTAAGGGGGAATAGTCATGAAAAAAATAACTGTGCTATTATCCTATTTATTTTTCTCTATCGCAGTAATTGCTGTAATTATTGAATACTTATTTATACCATCTCATTTTTTCTACGCTCATTATTTAAAATATATACTTCTCGTAGAAATAATGTTTCCTATCTTAGGTATTATTTTAGGGACATTCGGAAAATCAGGAATACAAAACATCATTGCCATTATTTTAAACAGTCTCTATTTCATTCTCTTTTCTTCTTTAGCGTTATTAAATATATGGATTATGACATTTGGTAAATAAAAATAAACATAAAAAAACCTAAGTCGAAACGACTTAGGTTTTTGCTTGGCGACGTCCTAC
>NZ_BOQD01000053.1 GCF_018332515.1 Bacillus hominis
AAATACAGTTGGTTATTTCCCCAACTGTGTTTTTGATTTTACTATCTCTAATCTTTATTCTAATGTGTTAATCATTTTCTTCAAATTAACTATTTTTCCTTCTAAAATTCGAATATGTTTTCCGCTGTTTTCTACTGTTTTCCACATCATTAAATTTTAACTACATCTCTTTTTTTAACAACCTTCCTTGTTTAAAATAAACTCCAAGTGTAACACGATTTGCTAAAAATACACCGATTAATATCAAACAAGCTCCAATACCCATTGCTGGATTTAATGGTTCACCTAATACAAAATAACCTACAATAACAGCGATTAACGGAGATACATATAACCACGTCGATGGAAATACTGGATTTGTTTTTGATAAGAGCCAGTAATATAAACCGTGTCCACCGATAGATCCTATAAATATGAGATATAAAATTGGCCATTGTACATTCCAAGATGTTAATACAGCCAGATTTGGCTGTTCCATTACAACAGATACAATTAACAGCAACATTCCCCCATAAAACATTTGAATACCATTAATGAGAAATGGTGATACATCCGGTAAATCTGAAAGTATTTCTTTTGAGCGAATAGAACCTATTCCATAAAACAACTCTCCTACTAATATAACTAGGCAAGCGATGCTCCATATGAATGTGAGTTCTTGATGCATTCCAGGTAAAGCAATACAAAAAACACCAAGGAGTGCTATAACTAAAGCAACAAGTTGTTCTTTTTGCAATTTTGTTTTGGTTCGCCTTGATTGTAATAGCAAGATCATCATCGGGGCCGTAGCGGATAGAACTGCAGCTAATCCAGAAGAAATATATTGTTCTGCCCAGTAAAGGGTCGCGAATGTCATAAATGTTAAACAAAAACCAGCATATATAATACGTTTTGATAATAAGTAAGGCATAATATCCTTTCTCTTTAATTTAAAAATAATAATGAGAATAAGGCCCGCCAAAAAGAAACGAATTCCAGCTGAAAATAATGGTGGTGCGCCCGCTTCTATTCCAATTTTTATCGTTAAAAATGTCGTTCCAAAAATAATACATACTAAAATATAATTTAAAATGACCATTTTTCTACCTCCTTTTTACTCTTGAAATGAGTATAGAGGATATGGTGTATAACAGTGTATCAACGCATATAACAGTTGAATAAAAATATAGTTGATTACCAGAATGTTTTTCGCTTTAATTAAATTAAAAAGAAAAACAGGTGATTCTATGAAGATAGTACTGCGTAAAGAATCCAACATACCCTATTACCAACAAATATATATGCAAATTGTTGAAAGAATTCAAAGCGGGATGCTTTCACATAACGATTACCTCCCTTCTTTACGTTCTGTGGCCGCTGATTTACAAATTAGTTTATTAACTGTTCGTAAAGCTTATAAACAGTTAGAAACGAAAGGTTATATACGGATCGAGCAAGGAAAAGGTGCCTATATACATAAACGTGTGAATAAAGATTTCAAACCAATTCCATATCAATGGCAACAAATGAAATCCATTAATGTTATGCGTTCTCAATATGTAATGAGCCAACATCGTAAATATTTCGATTTTTCACAGGCGATCCTTTATCCACGTTTATTACCAAATCCATTTCTTTCAGATGAAATGCATAAATTACTTAATAAAGATCAAATGATACTAGCAACTTACGGACCTGTTCAAGGTGATAAAGAGCTTATAGTGGAAATAACAAACTACTTAAAAGAACACCAACAATTAGTTATAGATCCATCTCAATTATTAATTATAAGTGGTGCCCAGCAAGGAATTGATTTAATCGCTCAAACATTATTAAAGCCCGGAGACTTAGTGTTAGTAGAAAGTCCATGTTACGGAGCGGCGCTTGATGTATTTGTTAATAAAGGAGTTCAGATTATCCCTGTTAGTCTTGATAACAACGGAATTCGATCAGATTTAATTGATGATATTTGCCAAAGAAAGAATCCTGTTTTGTTATATGTGAATCCCACTTTTCAGAACCCGACAGGTACTGTGATGAATAAAGAAAGAAGACTGGAACTTGTAGAACTAGCAGAGCTATATCAATTTTTCATTTTAGAGGATGATTCTTTCGGAGAGATATATTTTGAGGATTTTAAAATTCCTCCTCCAATAAAAAGCTTTGATACAAATGGTCATGTTATATATTTAAAAGGGTTTAGTAAAACGTTAGCACCAGGTCTTCGCATCGCAGCGCTTGCAGCTGAAGGTCCTATTTTTGAATGGTTATATGCCGTGAAAGCTTCGATGGATATAGGTAGTCCCTTATTAACACAAAAAGCACTACTTCCTTTTTTACGAGCGGAACGAATGAAAAATCATTTAGAAAAATTACGTACTGCTTTACAAATTAGACGCGATTTAACAATTGATATATTATCTCCATTAAAAGAATTAGAATTTGAAATACCTAATGGAGGATTTAACTTATGGGTTACACTCCCTCAGTCAATCGATCCTTTTACATTATTACAAAAAGCGAATGAAGTAGATGTTTCTTTTTTATCCGGCACAGCTTGTCTGTTAAGCCATGAAACTCAATATAATCATTTACGAATTAGTTATTCAATGTTAAATGAAAAAGATATGTTGATTGGATTAGAAAGATTACATGATACAATTGCCAAGTTTAAATCAATGACTTAAACTCCAAAACAACAACTAACCTCTTATTCACACAATAAAAAACCAACACTTTAAAATTTTATTAAAAGTCAAGATATAAGCTGAACCTATTATTAATAGTGAACTCTTATCTAATGTCATACATTATATGTATAAAAATTAAAAGGATAGAAGAGCTTGAATGAATTCGCCCTTTCTATCCTCTTTTTAACCACAAATGACTAATCATAACGGACTTCGCTGTCAACAGAACCCGTATTGCTCTATTGCTATGCTCAAACTTCTTTTTATTACTACTTGTTCAATAAGAGGTGTTTTCTTCCTGTATAAAATTTATTTTATAGGGAATTCATTATACATATTAAAACAACAACATGATATAGACAAAGCCAAAGAATAAACATAATGGACTATAGAACCAAGTGTCGTATCTAGCAAACTGAGAATGTTTAATTTTTTTGAAAAATCCAACAAACTTAAAATCACCAATTGCCCTAATAATGAAAACTAAAGCACAGACAATACTTCCGATTTTAGATAAACTATTTGCTTGGAACCCCTGCAAATAACCTACTTGAACAACAATAATGACACTAGCTAGTAGAATAAGAATGGCTATGAATAATGTTCCCCATATTCTCGGAGTAAAAGCGGGCTTATGTTCTCCCTCTTTTACTGGGATAACAGCGGCAGAACCCCATCGACCTCCAAAAGCCCAATAAATATGCAAAAAACTGATAAAACACAGAAGCACTACAGCTACTAATGTTAATAGTAATTTCATTTATTCGCCCCCAATGTCGTAACTTCAAAAATAACATACACTACCGTATGTTACAGTGAAAATTTTGTCCCTTCAGGTTTTATAACCATATTAGGGACATTTATTATCGAATAATCAATTATGCCTCAGCATAATTGCGTCCGGAAGCTTAACTTCTTTCAGTCGATGTTTGGACACCCGCTGAAAGAAGTTAAAAGCTCAACCATTTTATCAATATCAAAATTAGGATTTGCTTCAAACCTTGTCATCCATCCTACATACGTTAAATAGGCAAGTCTCGCTCGATCAATTGATTCAGTTTCGTCTACACCCATTTTTTGATACAATTTTGCAACACAAGAAATTCTTTGTTCTTCTATATCTACTAAACGTGTTGCCACAACAGGATCATATTTAGCCCAAGCATAAATACCATTCTCAATTTTTTTATCTCGATTAAAACTAATCTGTAATAGCTGTTCTAAAGAGGCATCCTGTTGCTCCATACTTTGAACAATCAGCTTTGTTGCATGTACTTCCCAAAAGTCAAGCATAGAATCTAAAAGCTCTTGATGGTCACGAAAATAGTGATAGAAGCTTCCTTTGCTTATTTTTAGCAATCGAGCAAGTGCTTCAATGCGAACTTTATGTATTCCTTCATTAGCTAATTGTTGTAATCCTACTTTTATCCAGTCTTCCCTCGTTAATTGCATATCATCTCTCCAATAAAATACGGTAGCGTATGTTTTACGTTAGATTACTACTATTCTCATTTTTTGTCAATTATTCATCCTGTTTATTATTATAAACTTTAATTGTTGTTGTTAATCGCAATATTGATCGTCATCACCCTTGGTAAAATACAAGCACATACTAAATCAAATAGATTTTCTGTTATGTCCAGTAAAATACCTTCCTCTGTAAATTCCAAGAAAATTCGGATGGTCCACAGCCTAAAACCCCTGAAGAAGCAGTTAGACCACTAAATTTTTCTGTATATTATTTTAAGTCATATTAGCTTCACATGTATAAGGGATATATCAATGATTTTGTTGGTCAAGTATACAAACAATATGACATTCACGTAATAGAATATACTATATTACACGAAAGGAGATAGCGATATTTGGAATTAAAAAAATTTATTGATCCCCTTCCAATTCCCTCTGTAATAAAACCTAAAGGAACATATAAAGGTAAGCCGTTTTATGATGTACGTATGATTGAAACGCTACACAAGTTTCATAGTGATTTACCAAAGACGAAAGTATGGGGTTATAATGGAATGGTACCTGGTCCAACGTTTGAGGTAAAAAAAGATCATCCTGTATATGTGAGATGGTCAAACGATTTACCTAAAAAACACTTCTTACCTGTTGATACAACCGTTCACGGGGCGCATGATAACCCAGAAGTACGAACTGTTGTACATTTACATGGAAGCCCAAGTGAACCCGATAGTGATGGTCATCCTGAAGCATGGTTTACGAAAAACTTTCAACAAACAGGACCTAGTTTCGTAAAAGAGATTTATTATTATTCGAATCGAGAACGAGCAACTGCCCTTTGGTATCATGATCATGCACTTGGGATTACTCGTTTAAATGTATATGCGGGTCTCGCAGGACTTTACTTGATTCGTGATAAAGAAGAAAAATCACTACCCCTACCTAAAGGAAAATACGAGATACCCCTTATCGTTCAAGATAAATCTTTTAATCCGGACGGTTCCCTATTTTATCCTGCTCAACCTGAAGATCCATCACCAGGTTTACCATACCCTTCTATTGTTTCTCTATTTTTAGGAAATACAATTGCAGTCAACGGGAAAGTATGGCCATTTTTAAAAGTGGAGCCCCGCAAATATAGATTTCGTTTATTAAACGCTTCTAATACTCGCACATACAAGTTCCAATTAAGTGACCTTAGCTCATTCTTTTTAATAGGAACTGATGGAGGCCTTCTTAAACGGCCGATTAAAGTACAAAGTTTAGATGTTTCACCAGCAGAGCGTATTGACATTATTATTGATTTTTCAAGGTTTGAAGGAAAAAAAGTAGTTTTACAAAATGGAATTGACTTAGATAATCCAACTGGTGAGATACTGGAGTTCCAAGTAACGAAACCATTATCCTGCCCAGATAAAAGTAAAATCCCATGCAAATTAAGTAACATTGACTTTATTCCCGTAGAAAAAGTAAAGAAAGTAAGACGATTAACATTAAATGACTCAGAGGATGAATTTGGACGACTAATGCTTTTATTAGATGATAAAGAATGGGACGATCCAGTGACAGAAACACCTTTATTAAATTCTGTTGAAATATGGGAGTTAGTAAATTTGACCGTTGGGATTCATCCTATTCATATACATCTAGTTAATTTTCGAGTTCTTGATCGGCATGATTTGAATGGAAACTTGTTAGATCCTCTCCCAGCTGATTTCGGTTTAAAAGATACTGTTCTAGTAGCAGGTGAACAAATCGTTCGAATTATTATGAAGTTTGAACCCTATTCTGGAGATTATGTATGGCATTGTCATCGTTTAGAGCATGAAGACCATGACATGATGAGACCGTTAAAAATCATACCTTCCAATCTTAATAGACACAAATTAAATTGATATATACATTAGATAACACAAAAGTCCCTTCAGTAATCCTGAAGGGACTTTTACATGTTTGCGAAAAGTACAGGAAACGCTTTTCAGCCTACAACTATTTTTTAAGATTGTATTGCTCTAGAAACTTCTCTAGCATTTCCAAAGTAACTGGTTGTGCCTTAGTAGTTAATTGATACCCAATCCGTCCGTTCATTTCTACGGTTGCTTGTTGTAAATTCTTGATTTCATGTATACCTTTCTCTCTCAGATGCATAAATAATTGTTGTTCTGACATTTTTGCACGTAATAAATTCTTTTTTAAAACTTCTCCGTTTTCTATAACAATAATGCTAGTTCCATTTAGAAACTTTTCTACTTTTCGTGATTTCAATTCAAAAAAATGAATGATAAGTAAAACACTCGCAAAAATAAACGCAGTAAAAATAGATGGGATTACTTTCCTACTTAATATAGGTTCTACAATAATACGACCTATAGAAACAACAATAATAATTTCAGCTCTCGTCATTTGGCTAACAGATTTACTACCTGTCAATTTTAAAACAATAATTCCAGTGAGGATTAAAATAATGCTTTCAAAAAGTATATTCATTACAGCCCAATCCTTTAATAGTGAATGTTACTAGTATTCCCATTAAAGGATTTTTATGATATTTCACACACTATTCAGACCATGAAGGATGTAAAGGTATCCATCCATACTCTTTATGTGCTTTATTATTTGAAGCCCCTCTCTCCCAGCTATTACTGGTATAGCACCAACTTTCTTTATTGCTTCTACTTGCGACTCATTACGAATCATTGCAAACACCATATGACCTTCTCTTATTAACATTAGCAATAAAGAACGTCCTATTACACCAGTTGCACCTGCTACAAAAATTTTCATATGTGTTCCTTCTTATTTTGAATATCATAATTGAGAAAAAACATATATAAGGTATGTGGCAAATATTTGGTTAGTTTTTTCATTATTCATATGAAACGTATACTTTTAAAGGATTAATTATCCCTTGACTCAGTTCCTCAAAACATTGTATGAGTGTAGTATAATGTATTTCATGTTGAAAAATTTCTTCTATAAATGGTGTTTGTTCTATTTTTCTAAAAAACCAATCTGCATGTTTTTGATAATCATATCCGTCACTTGACCCAATGATTTGCAATTCTTTCCGATAAAAGTCGGCGGTTAATGTTAGTTCTACTTTATTACCATCAGAAAGTATACATATTACACCATTACTGTTAAGAGCTTTTTGCAATGTACGGAATCCGCTATTTGTAGCTGAACATTCGAAACCGTAATTATATGTTTCTATTATTCGTTCTTCTGAATCATATATGTTTTTTGCACCAAATTTCTTTGCAAATCCTCTTCTATTTCTATTAGGTTCAACAACATCCACATGATCAACACCTGCATAGTTTTTTAAGAAATAACAAGCTAGTAAACCCATAACCCCCATGCCAGTTATTAGTACTTTTTTATCCTGTCGTGGGTTTAGTTTTAATACTCCTTTAGCAGCATCACATGACAGAATGGATAATAAGGCAGCTTTAGATTTTATATAACTAGGTACTCGAATTACTTTATGTCCCTTAACTATACTTATCGTTTGATGACCATAAAAAGAAACTACTTTATCACCTACATTTAAATTTGTTACTTTACTACCAACTTGAATAACTTCACCATAACTTTCATATCCAGTTTCTCTCGGATATAAAGGATTAACATCTGAAATGTCCGATTCTTTATACTGTGGTAACTCTGCCCCAATACTTATTGCACCTGCGATTGTTTTAACGATAATTTCATCATCCTGTATGGGCCTAATTTCAACCGTTTCCCACTTTAACTGTTTAGATCCTTCTAAAACTAATTTATATTGTTTCATTGAAATCCTCTCACTTTATAAAAATATATTCACACTAAACTTTAAGCTATAATAATCAATATGAAAGATTCATCCAAAATTTAAGCTATAACGTTGGCTAGCAACCAACAGTGATAACATGATAATTGAATTTGATGGATATGGAATAAATGAGTATGTTATTAGCCATAGCTGTTCTATCAGCGAGTTGAAAATAATGTATTTTAACGTAAAAAACGAAAAGTTATCAAATGATGATATTGTTAGTTTATTTTGTGTACGCTATCAATATGAACACCTTCCAAAGTCCTTACAGGAAAATGTTACAAGCGATGTTGTCATTGATTTAGATACAGACTATATTTATATCCCTAATAGATAACAGTAAACTAGATTGAATGAATAGAAATTACGATTCAGCTAAGTGTTTAATAAAATAAGTAATTGCCCAAATTAATGTCGCAAATTGAGTGACAAAATACATTGTCCATTCAAAACCAGTCAATTTTCTCTCTCGTCTAACCTTCTTTAAATATCTGTAAAATATAAATGTACTTAAAAACATGAGTAACAACGATAATTGCTGTAAATCATCGACTATACGAACCGCCATAGACTCCATCACCCTCCTATTCAAAATAAAAGCTATACTTTAAGAATATCATTTTTTGGTAGTTTATTTCCATTTTAATAATTATGTCACAAACAAAAAGAGCACTCAGCCATTGAGTGCTCTAAAAAATGTAAATTTTAATTTTACACCTTTTCCTTGTTATGGTTTTAATTCTACTTACTTTTATAATTTAGCTTTATTACTTTTGGTATATGCTTACTATCATATATTCTCGTATAGGTTTCGCCATCTGGAGTAACCAATTGCAACGTAATTTCACCACAAACGCCATTTACAATTTCAAATTCACCTTGTTCATTTGAAATACTACGTTCCTTACTTTCAATAGAATCTTCATAAATTTTCACATTAAATATAGGTTCGTTATTTTGAGCTACGATAATACCTCTTGAATACTTAGCAACTGCTATGCATTGATCATCTTCTTTATAATATTTAGTCACAACCATTGCTCCAATTACTATAGCAATACATATAAACAAGGGAATTATTTTGCGTCTCACAACAAACCTCCTTATACATATTATTCTTTTTTAAATTGAAAATTTAACTGTCCCGATTGTTTGATTTCCTCAATTACTTTGCGAATACCTTCTTCAATCTTATCTTCTTTTACATTCGATACGTTTAACTTTAACAACTTTTCTTTATGAAAATCATTTAAATAATTTCTATCAATTGAATCGATACTTATTTGATTTTCTCTTATTTTTTTTATAAATGTTTCTGTAACTATGTTTTTCTCTATTTCTAAACAAGTGTGTATTCCCAATGTGTTTTGTCTATTATATGTAAATAATGATGGATTTTCATTTTGCACTTTTTCTAATGCTTCTGCTAATTTTATTGATCTATTGTAGTAGGAAGATTTAATTTTACTTTTATGCCGATCAAACATTCCGCTCTTTATGTAAATTTCTAAAGCAGCTTGAGAAATCATCGGACTATCAATATCTAATATCTTTTTATATTTATTGAAAGTATTTGCGATAGCTGGTGGAATAACTGCAACACCAACTCGTAAACCTGGAAAAATAATCTTTGAGTAACTTTTCAAATATATAACATGATTACAATTATCTTGGCTGTAAAACGGATCTACTTTTGAATTAGTTTCTAAGTCAGCTAAATAGTCGTCTTCCACTATAAATACATTATATTTCTTCGCAAGTTGAATAATCTTCTCTCTATCTTTTTTAGAATACGAAGTACCAAGTGGATGATGAAATCTCGGTATTGTATAAAAGAATTTAATTTTTTCTGTTCGGAATATCATCTCTAATTCATTTAAATCTATTCCTTCATGCGTACGCTTTATTCCGATTACAGGAATGTTATTTGTTT
>NZ_BOQD01000054.1 GCF_018332515.1 Bacillus hominis
CTGCCCATAAACGCCCGATTGGTGTGGGCTAATAATCAGTGGGGGATGAACAAAAACCCCACCTTTAACTGAAGTTATAATTAATATTATACCATTAAAAAATCCCCTTATAGTAGACAGGAAAAGAAAGCACATTAACCTGTTTACTTACTATGGAGGGGATTTTTCTATGGGCAAAATTAGAGTAGCTTACGATGTAGAATGTAAGAAAAAAGCTAGTTGAAATCATACACGTAAAGAAAAGAATTGACTTACTTTAAATATGTAACTATAATAGTTACAAAATAACCATCAGTAATGGGAATGAGTAATATTTTTTTAATATAATTGTAACCATTAAAGTTACAACAAAAAGAGAACATAAAACAACCAAAAAATGTAAAAACTTTAAATAGCAATTTGAGAAAGGAGACGGAAATTTGAAACGGTTTAAGTTTTATATGATTAGTGGTATTGTGCTCGTTTTGCTTATAGTATGTAACTTCGTTGATAAGCCGATTGCGAAGGTTGGAGAAGTGAAAGATACTGTTATGATGAAGCTACATACGAAAGAGAGTATGGCGCAAATTGATGGGCAGACGATTTATTTTAAGCAAATTGGTGAGGGGAAACCGCCTTTACTTATGCTTCACGGGTTTGGTGGTTCTTCAGATGGGTTTAGTGATATTTATCCGGAACTTGTGAGAGACCATACGATTATTGCGGTTGATATTTTAGGGTTTGGGCGTTCTTCTAAGCCCGTTGATTTTCAGTATTCGTTTCCTGCGCAAGTGAATTTATATTATAAGTTAATGAAGAAGCTCGGATACGATCAGTTTGCGGTGCTCGGTCATTCTATGGGCGGAGAGATGTCCCTTAATTTAGCGTATTTATATCCGGACGCAGTCACTCATCTCATTTTAGCGGATTCTACAGGAATTGAATCTTTCCAGCAAAAAGACAGTTATGAAGTGCCGCCACTATCGACGGACTTACAAACTGTGACAGAGATTACGGATTATAATAAAAATGAAGTGAAAAATAGCCGCGATGATAAAGAGCATTATGATCAGCTTACGAAAATGAAAGAGCGCCGCATTGCGATGGAAGCTGATAAAATTAAGGTTCCGACTTTAATCATATGGGGACGACACGATAAGAGTGTTTCTTGGAAAAATGGTGAACTGTACCACGAGTTATTTGCAAATAGTACGTTTCATATTATTGAAAAAGGATATCACGCACCGTTTCGTCAAGAGCCGATTGAATTTATGGAATATGTACAAGCGTTCTTCGCGAAGAATCCACAATGAAAAATTTTAAGCATAAATCCACCTTTTTCCTCATACAGTGAAACTAATAAGGCTTGTCTAAGGAAAGGAATGAAGTGATTTGGAAACTTTACCATGGTGGGTTTATCTTGTAATTGTTGGGATTGTACTAAGTGGCTACATGGTTTTATATACTTCGAAAAAAGAGCAAGATATGGATAATGAGTTTATTGAAAAAGAAGGCGAAGTATATATGAAACGTTTAGAAGAAGAGCGAGAAAAACGGAATCAGGATAGTGATAAAGATTCGGTATTACTTTAATAGAAACTTGTAAAGAAGAGAAAGGGATTTCTCTTCTTTTTTATATGTTAGTTTGTTGGATGCTTCCTTTTAAATTAAGGTCGAATCAAGCTGTATTGGATTGTTAAGGCAGAAACCCTTGTATCCATAGGCATAGTAACCATTCAAAGCCCAATTCATACACTATGATAGAGGCTTTTTACTTAATAGTCAGATGAAAAAGGAGTGTAATGATGAAAAAACGTACTGTTAATGAAGCGGGAGGGAGTATACCACAGCCAATCCGTAGCGATGGAGCAGGTGCGATTGATTCTGGACCTCGTAATGTTATGCGGGATATTCAAAATCCGAATATGCTCGTTCCGCCTATAACTGATGCTGGATTAGTCCCTAACTTGAAATTTTCATTCTCAGACACTTCTATGATTTTAAAACACGGTGGGTGGTCTCGGGAGATTACTGTTAGGGAACTTCCGGTTTCGACTACGATTGCTGGGGTAAATATGAGTTTAACGGCCGGAGGAGTACGTGAACTCCATTGGCATAAACAAGCAGAATGGGCATATATGCTTTTAGGAAAGGCACGCATAACTGCCGTTGACCAAGAAGGGCGAAACTTCATTGCTGACGTTGGTCCAGGTGATCTTTGGTACTTTCCCCCTGGCATCCCGCATTCGATTCAAGGATTGGAACACTGTGAATTTCTGCTCGTTTTCGATGATGGACATTTTTCTGATCTATCTACCCTATCCATCTCCGATTGGTTCGCACATACTCCAAAAGAGATTCTATCGGCTAATTTTGGAGTACCAGAGAGTGCTTTTAACTCTATTCCTTCAGAGCAAATCTATATTTATCAAGGAGAGGTACCGGGTTCGCTTGAGAGTCAGGAAGTCCAGTCACCTGAAGGAGAAATTCCTTTAACCTTCAAGCACGAATTGTTAAAACAAACACCTATCAAGACCCCTGGTGGTAGTGTTCGAATTGTAGATTCTACGAATTTCCCTATTTCAAAAACAATCGCAGCAGCGCTCGTTGAAATTGAGCCTGGCGGAATGAGAGAACTCCATTGGCATCCTAACAATGATGAATGGCAATATTATCTTACTGGGCAAGGAAGAATGACTGTGTTTCTTGGGGATGGTGCAGCTCGCACATTTGATTATAGAGCTGGTGATGTCGGATATGTACCGTTTGCGACTGGACACTATATTCAAAACACAGGCAATGAAACATTATGGTTTTTAGAGATGTTTAAAAGTAACCGTTTTGAAGATGTATCGTTAAATCAATGGATGGCACTGACTCCTAAAGAAATAGTGGAAAGTAATGTACATGTTGGCCCGCAATTGATGGATTCCTTACGTAAGCAAAAATGGCCTGTTGTGAAATATCCGGGGTTTTCATATAATCCGAAATCGGATGAATGAAATGGAGATATACGCTATTCTTTCTGTAGAAGTATAGGAAGGGATAGCGTTTTTGTTTATGTGAGTAAATTGAAAGAAATTCCCCTACACTAGCTGTTCTTTTCATACAAATTGTGTACTATAAAGAATAGACGGAAAGGGGACATATAGAATGGAATTTCATGAACAAAAGATTTTGCCGGCAGTGAGGCAAATTAAAGATTTGGAAAAGCTATTACATAGTTCGTATGAGTATATTGTTATTTTAGATATTCATGTTGGGCAATTGAAGAGTGTTGTGTCACTTGCGAAGCAGCATAGTAAAAAGGTGTTTTTACATGTTGATTTGATCCATGGATTACAAAGTGATGGGCATGCGACGGAGTTTTTATGCCAAGAATATAAACCGTACGGGTTATTGTCAACAAAGGCGAGCGTAATTATGAAGGCGAAGCAAAAGGGTGTCGTCTCAATTCAGCGCATCTTTTTAATTGATTCTAGCGCAATGGAAAAGAGCTGTAATTTGCTAGAAAAGACGAAGCCGGATTATATAGAGGTGCTTCCTGGAGCGTTAACGGATGTGATTGCTGAAGTGAAAGAGCGTACAGGTGTACCGATTTTAGCAGGTGGCTTCATCCGTACTGTAGAAGATGTTGAAAGAGCTTTAAATGCTGGTGCGACAGCAATTACGACATCGAAAAAAGAATTATGGAAACATTACCAAAAAAAGTGACGGAAATGTGAAAAAATTATGTTGACACCGCTTTCACGAGAGGTTAACATTATAGACAAGTTAATAAACGTGACGGAGAAAAGAAGAGATCCACATTTTATTGTTTCTATATATATTATTATAGAAGCATGTAAGCTGTGGATCTTTTTCTTTTGAAAAAAAAACGAATGGCCATTCATTTTACCTCTATCACTTTTGAAAGCGTTTAAATTGATTGCGGAGGGATACTATGTCAGCATTTTTAGGAGAGTTAATAGGGACTGCGTTGTTAATCTTACTTGGTGGCGGCGTTTGCGCTGGTGTAAGTTTAAAGAAGTCGTTTGCGAAAGATTCTGGTTGGATTGTCATTACAATGGGCTGGGGCTTAGCAGTAGCGGTTGCAGCGTATGCAGTTGGATCAATTAGTGGGGCACATTTGAATCCGGCTTTAACGATAGGACTTGCTTTTAAGGGAGCGTTCCCATGGAGTGACGTACCTATGTATATCGCAGCACAAATGATTGGGGCAATTATCGGGGCAGTTCTTGTATATTTACATTACTTACCACACTGGAAAGAAACAGAAGATCCAGGAACAAAGTTAGGTGTATTTGCAACAGGTCCAGCAATTCCGAACACATTTACAAACCTTTTAAGTGAAATGATTGGAACATTCGTTTTAGTATTTGGTATATTAGCAATTGGAGCAAATAAATTTGCAGATGGTTTAAATCCATTTATCGTAGGTTTCTTAATTGTAAGTATTGGTTTATCATTAGGTGGAACAACAGGATACGCAATTAACCCGGCTCGTGATTTAGGTCCGCGTATTGCACACTTCTTCCTTCCGATTGCAGGTAAGGGCGGTTCAAACTGGAAGTATGCATGGATTCCAGTAGTTGGTCCCATTTTAGGCGGATCACTTGCAGGATTATTCCATCAAGTTGTATTTGAAGGAAAACAAAATGTGGCACTTATTTATGTGATTATTGCAACTGTGATTGTACTAGCAATCTCTTATATGACAAGTAAAAAAAGTGAAACTAATACAAATAGTAGAAAAGTAGCATAAGGGGGAAACCGATATGAAAAAATATATTCTTTCATTAGACCAAGGAACAACAAGCTCACGTGCAATTCTATTCAATAAAAAAGGTGAAATTGTTCATTCAGCTCAAAAAGAGTTTACACAACATTTTCCAAAGCCAGGTTGGGTAGAGCATAACGCACAAGAGATTTGGGGATCTATTTTAGCAGTTATCGCAACTTGCTTAAGCGAAGCAGATGTAAAACCAGAACAAATCGCTGGTATCGGTATTACGAACCAACGTGAAACAGCGGTTGTATGGGATAAAGAGACTGGCAAACCAATTTATAACGCAATCGTATGGCAATCTCGCCAAACAGTTGAAATTTGTGATGAATTAAAAGAAAAAGGTTATAGCGAAATGGTTCGCGAAAAAACAGGTCTTTTAATTGACGCATACTTCTCTGGTACGAAAGTAAAATGGATTTTAGATAACGTTGAAGGTGCTAGAGAGAAAGCAGAAAACGGCGAGTTATTATTCGGAACAATTGATACATGGCTTGTATGGAAATTATCGGGCGGGAAAGCGCACGTAACAGATTATTCAAATGCATCACGTACATTAATGTTTAACATTCACGACTTACAGTGGGATGATGAGCTTCTAGACATGTTAACAGTACCAAAGAGCATGCTTCCAGAAGTACGTCAATCATCTGAAATATATGGAGAAACAGTTGATTATCACTTCTTCGGTCAAAATATACCAATTGCAGGTGTAGCTGGTGACCAACAAGCGGCATTATTTGGACAAGCTTGTTTCGGTGAAGGTATGGCGAAGAACACTTACGGAACTGGTTGCTTTATGTTAATGAACACAGGCGAAAAAGCAGTTGCTTCTGAGCACGGTCTATTAACAACAATTGCATGGGGTTTAGATGGTAAAGTGAATTACGCATTAGAAGGAAGTATTTTCGTAGCAGGTTCTGCAATTCAGTGGTTACGTGACGGAATGCGCATGTTTAAAGATGCAAGTGAGAGTGAAGTGTACGCATCACGCGTTGAATCAACTGAAGGCGTATATGTTGTACCAGCATTCGTAGGTTTAGGTACACCATACTGGGATAGCGAAGTACGCGGCGCGATGTTTGGCGTAACACGCGGTACGACGAAAGAGCATTTCATTCGTGCAACGCTAGAATCTTTAGCTTACCAAACGAAAGACGTATTATGCGCAATGGAAGCAGATTCAGGTATTGAACTGAACACATTACGCGTTGATGGCGGAGCAGTTAAGAATAACTTCTTAATGCAGTTCCAAAGCGATATGTTAGACGTTCCTGTAGAGCGTCCAGTAATCAACGAAACGACAGCTTTAGGTGCAGCGTATTTAGCTGGTCTTGCGGTTGGATATTGGAAAAACCAAGACGAAATTAAAGAACAGTGGCATATGGATAAACGCTTTACACCAGCAATGGAAGCGGAAACAAGCGAAGAGTTATATGCTGGATGGAAAAAGGCAATTGAAGCAACTAAAGCTTTCAAATAATCATAAACAGTGTTATAATGGTGACAAGTTAATAATTCGGTAGGAGATTTGGAGAGACCACAACACGCTATAGAGGCGAAATCTATAGCGGAGTTCGTGGTCTCTTTTTTCGTTATCAAAGGGAGGAATTACCATGAAATTTTCAAGTAAACAACGTAAAGACGTATTAAACGGAGTAAATAAACAAGAGTTAGATGTGATCGTAATTGGTGGAGGTATTACTGGTTCTGGTATTGCATTAGATGGGGCAACACGCGGTTTATCAACGATTGTGTTTGAAATGCAGGACTTTGCAGCAGGTACATCAAGTCGTTCAACGAAACTTGTACACGGCGGTTTACGTTATTTAAAACAACTTGAAGTGAAAATGGTAGCAGAGGTGGGGAAAGAGCGTGCGATCGTATATGAGAACGGTCCCCATGTAACAACACCAGAGTGGATGTTACTTCCGTTCCATACAGGCGGCACGTTCGGGTCATTCAGTACATCAATTGGTCTTCGTGTATACGACTTCTTAGCAGGTGTAAAACGAAGCGAGCGCAGAAAGATGTTTAGCCGTGAAGAAACGCTAAATAAAGAACCTCTTGTAAAACAAGAAGGATTAAAAGGCGGCGGTTACTACGTAGAATATCGTACAGACGATGCGCGTCTTACAATTGAAGTAATGAAAGAAGCGATTGAACATGGCGCGAAAGCTGTTAACTACGCAAAAGTAGACAGTTTCTTATATAAAGATGGAAAAGTATGCGGTGTACGTGTAATCGATTTACTAGACGGAGAAGTGTATGAAGTTTACGGTAAAAAAATTGTAAACGCAGCTGGTCCTTGGGTAGATACACTTCGTGAAAAAGATAACTCTAAAAAAGGGAAAGTACTTCAATTATCAAAAGGTGTTCACTTAGTAATTGACCAAAAACGTTTCCCATTAGGGCAAGCAATTTACTTTGATACACCAGATAAACGTATGGTGTTCGCGATTCCTCGCGGAGGAAAAACGTACGTAGGTACAACAGATACGTTCTATGATAAAGACGCAGCTGTACCGCACATGACAACAGAAGATCGCACATATATCATTAATGCGATTAACTACATGTTCCCAAGCGTGAAAATTACGGAAAAAGATGTGGAGTCAAGCTGGGCTGGTGTACGTCCGTTAATTTATGAAGAAGGTAAGAATGCATCTGAAATTTCTCGTAAGGATGAAATTTGGACTTCTGAATCTGGTTTAATTACAATCGCGGGCGGTAAATTAACAGGATACCGCAAAATGGCTGAAATGGTAGTAGACTACGTAACGAACTTACTACAAAAAGAAGGTCACAGCTCATATCCGAAGAGCGACACGAAACATATGCCAATCTCTGGCGGACATGTAAGTGGTTCACACGGATTCCCGGCATTTATCGCGAAAAAAGCAGGCGAAGGTACGAAATACGGTTTAACGACAGCGCAAGCGGAAGAATTCGCGAAATTCTATGGCTCTAACGTTGACGTACTGTTCGACTTAGCGAAAAAACATAGAGACGAAGTGAAAGAATATAACATGCCGCTTGACGTTCTAATCCCGCTTGTATACGCAATGGATTACGAAATGACAGCAAAACCAGTTGACTTCTTCGTACGCCGCAGAGGCGCTGTATTCTTCAACATTCACTGGGTATACGAGTGGAAAGAAGCAGTAATTAACTACATGGCTGCGAAACTAGGCTGGAGCAAAGAAGAGCAAATGAAATACACAGCTGAACTAGAAAAAGCATTAAGAGATGCTGTAATTCCTGTAGATCAACAAGAACAGGCAGCTGCGTTAGCGTAAAATAGAGAACCACCTGAAGGGGAGCCTTTAGGTGGTTTTTTTATGGACTATTCTTCTAACTGTGTTGCATAACGACATATGTTGTTATACGATGTATATAAGGAGGTGGTATTGTTGGACAAAGAAATCTTGAAGGGCAGTATAGATATTTTATTACTTTCTATCATTGCAAAACGTGATACATATGGATATGAAATAGCCCAAAGTTTAAAGGATGCAAGTGAAGATTTGTATAGTATGGGACAGGGAACTTTGTATCCGGCTTTAAAGCGATTAGAAAAAAAGGAGTTTCTTGAATCTTATTGGAATGAATCTGAGAATGGGATGAAAAGGAAATTTTATACTATTACAGGTAAAGGGAAAAAAGAATTGCAGAAGAAATTGAACTCTTGGGAGCGTGTAACATCATTAATTCAAGCTTGTCAGAAAGGAGTTATTTATGAGTGAATTTGATGAGTATATTAAGTCTATTTTAGCTTATTCAGAACTTAGTAATATTGAACAGGATGAGCTATTTCTAGAAATGTATGACCATTTGAACAGCTTGAAAGAAGAATATATGGAACAAGGTATGAATGAAAAAGAAGCGATTTATAAAGCGATTCAAAGTTTTGGAGAATCAAAAGTTATTGGCTTAGGGATTAATCAATCGGTATACGAAGTTCCTAGGCCGTTAAAGGTATTATCAAAAATTTTATGTATTCCTTATATAATCATTTGTGTTATTGTCTTTATTGGAGCATTTATTTCAACTTCTACATTTGACTCTGTTCGTAGTTTGACAGGTGGGACTGTCTATCATTCCATTGAATTTTGGCAGCAATTTTTACATATATCTGATTTAGAAACGTTATTACAACTTTTTGGAATAACACTTTGGCAAGTTAAAGATTTTATTACGCATCCAGGTTTTTGGGGAAACTCAACTTATTGGTTAAGCGTTTTACAACATATAATATTAGTAGTTCCATTTGGATTTTTCGTTCCAGTGTTGATTAATAAAGTGACTAAATATAAGAAAGCTTGTAAGTGGTATGCTATGACCTTTCTTGTTTGGGAGATAGTACATTTACTAACTTTGTCTGATGTTTTTGATGTGTGGCGGATTGCTATAAATATGCTCGGTGCATCGGTAGGATATCTTTTATTTGTAAGCATGATACAAATGGATAATAAATTTAGTGCTATGCGAAAGAAGATATTTGAAAATTAACTTGCTATCGTGTAGTTAAAATTATATAAATTTAGCTTGATGGTAATAGAGTATCACTGAAAATATAGGCACTATATAGTGAGAGGATTTTTTATATTCGCAATAGGTGTTGTTCGTTGTTTATTCATACTGTTATGAAACGGGTGCATAATCAGTCTTTATGGGTGCTATAAATGATGACAGCGTCACAGCAAAACTAGAAAAAGCATTAAGAGACGCTGTAATTCCTGTCGATCAACAAGAACAGGCAGCTGCGTTAGCGTAAAATAGAGAACCACCTGAAGGAGAGCCTTTAGGTGGTTTTTGTTTTATTATGAATGCGCTAAAATATCGATTAAAGTGTTGTGTTTTACTCTTCCTAAAGAGAAATAAGCTTGAAATAAAGGTATAACAAAACGGTATGGACATAGCCAACCATATTGTTATAGATTTATCCCGTCTTGTTTTATTTTTTTCTTATTATTGGAGGTGTAAATATAAAGAAAAGCAAGAAGTCCATATAAGATTCCTCCTAACAAGAAAAACGGTTCAACAATTACCAATAGTAAAGAAAGGGATTCTGAGTCCAACAAGCTTTGAGTTATCCCTACGCCACCCCGCAAACCTAAAATCGCACATGCTCCCCATGCTGCAGTGAGCAACAACCAGGATGGAAATCTTCGTCCCCATGCTTGAACAAGTGCAAGTGCAGTAAATGCAGCAACTATACATAGAGCAATTGCAACTAGATTAATGATGAATAACACTTTGCCCATTGTCCTGCCTTCAAATCCTAAAGTACCTCCTGCCGCCCAGTAAATGTGGATTAACCCAAATAGAGCTGACCAAACAAAAGCTGCATAACCAGTAAAAAACAACCACTTCTCGATTTTGTCCGGCGGATGTTGATTATTGTTGTTTTTGATTGTAATAACTCCTTTCATTATGAGGGATAATAGAAGTCTTTTTCATTTTATAATTTATTATTATTAAATCCAATGAAAATGCGGAAATATTATGATTATATTTATGCGATCAGTTACTATATTTATATGTCCCTTTTATGGAACAAAAATCAATTAGGACTTTTTAACCAAGGAGCTAAAATGTAGGGGAAACACGAATACGGTAAATGATGTCAAAGTAGTAATTGGGGTAGCGCCACATGCCCATCAACCTAAGATTAAGTAAAAGTCCGTTCAACTAGATTTTTTCTGTTTTCTAAAGAGGTGATATCAGCTATCTAAAAATCTGCATACCAAATAAACCCTAACGGGTTTCATTTTTTTAATTAAGCTACATGATTATGAGTAAAGAAACAATTGTACATGACACCCAATATATCAAAGACTGTTTTCTTCTCATATCGATGAGATTTCCTTCCATTTTTCTGTAAAAAATTAAACAAACGAAGCAAGATTTTTGATAGTTCTTGAGTATCTTTTTGTAGAGCTTGATAAATAAGTAGAAAGTAATCTTTAATAATATAAACCGCTTTATATTCACTCAGCTCTCGTTTCTTCTTGGTGAGGAGTATTTGACGCATTTGAAACATGGTGGAGGAACAAAGAAGGATACTAATTAATTGTCCATATAAATGACATTCTAGCCGTTCTAATTTTACAGAATTACAATGATGAATACGAAAAAATGATTTCCATGTTTTAAATATCAATTCAATTTGCCATCGTAAGGAGTAAAAATCGTATACTTGTTCCCTTGGTAGGTATTCCGAAGGAATATTCGTAATGTAAAAGTTGATTGCACTAAGTCGCTTACTGCGTTCTTTATAGGTAATTTGCTTCTTGTGTTCTTTAGAAGCTAAGTCCTTTTGTCTACGTTTCATTTGTGTTTCAGTTAATTTATACAAAATAAGTCTTGCAGGAAGTTTTTGATACATTCCAATATAAATCTCAGGAATCTCATATGTTTCACCAGACTGTAATTGGTCAATAAATTGCTCCATATCTAGTTGGATGTACTCAGAATGCTTTTTTATGGTTCCATTTTGAAAGTATTCAGGCTCTCTATTCTTCTGATATATACGAGTATTAAGCTTTAATCGAGAAATAAAATAAGCACCACACTCGTCTATCGTATGCAGATCTTTCAAATCAAAATATCCTAAATCACGTATACATACATCGTGCGGTTGAAGAGACGTTAAGCAAGTAGAACCATAAGTTTTATCATTGTGCTTTCCAGATCCTACATGAACATGTAAAAACTGACCACTAAGTAAATCGTACTCTAGTTGAATTTTTACACCAGCACTATGACCACTACCTCCTGAACCTTGATACGTAGAAGCAAATTTATCTGGAATCTGAAAATGTGTAGAATCCAATACACGAATACTACGAAAATGGTTTGTATATAAAGTTGTAATCTTACTAGGTGTACAGAGTTGTTGGTGAAGTAAATAGGTTAATATTTGTTGTAAAAACTGCACAGCCCGGGCATTAAATCGTTGATTGAGTCCTTCTGGACTCATAGAAATACCTGTATTCGTTTCTAAGCGACTACATAATTGTGTCAATGACGTGTGAGCAACGTTTTTACTTAACCAAACACATAGGGCCACTAAATCTTGAGCACGGTATTTACTTTTTCGTTGAACAAATCCTATCTCTCTAGCTAACTGTTCTAAAACATGTGGTGACATATATCGTTGTAATTCTTTAGAAAACAATTCTAGCTCATCTAAAATCGATAAATTCATACAAAAACGCCATCCTTTCGTGTATGTGGTTAACAAAAGAATAGCGTTTTTTTACATATAAGGAATAGTCTAAATTGCTACCTGAATAATAAAGACAAAACATTATTAAATTCTTGTACTTTTTTTATTTGGTTCCAAGATCTTCTTTGAATTAATCACAATAAAATTTTCACTTCACATAGTTCATATTAGATGGTGTAAGGAATTTTTTAACCTGCAGTTTCTGTAGTAATTTCCATCCCATAAACCCAACTAAGAGGCCAACCAAATGAAAAATAATACTGGTAGTGTCAAAAGTACCTACTAACATGACAATATACAACAACTCAATGAATAAAGTTAATTTAACAAAGAGCATAAAAGCTGCTTTAGAAGAACGGAACCTATGAAATAGAATAGGAATTAAAAATCCCAATGGAATCAATAAGATAATCGGTTTAACTGCATGAGCTATCCAATAAACAGGTATGTTATACAGAAAAAGAGTATAGAAAGGTGTAATATCAATAAAAGTACGAAGCAACCACATTACATCATGATTTCTTGAAAATTGTTCAATGGTCCCAAGAAACCATTCACGCCCAACGCCATTTCCTAAGTACTGATACCAAATAAAGAACAATATATAAGCAACAAATAAAGACCATGCAGAACGCTTTATGAATTTTCCATATGGAAAAATAGATTTTTGAAGCTCCACTCCAATAGAATCTGGTTCTCCAAAATGTTGTATCGCCAATTGTTTTGCTTGCTCTATAGACATCCCTTTTTTAATATATTCTTCTTTTAAACTAGTGAGATGATCAAGTAATTCTAAAGCTAGTTCTTCTCGGGCTGACCTATCTAGATTAGTATTTTTCACAATACATTCTATGTAATTTTCAAAATCTTTCATGCGAAGTCTCCTTTCCTGCAAGCTTGAATAAGTGCAGTGATTTGTCCCCAATAATCTAATTTCTTCTCTAGTTCCTGCTTTCCAGCCACAGTAATCGAGTAAAATTTTCTCTTCATTCCTGTTTCTGATTCTCCCCAGTAAGATTCAATCAACTTCTTTTGTTCCATTCGTTTGAGTGCTGGATAAAGTGTACCTTGACTCATATGGTAAACGTCATTGCTTTGTTCTTTAAGTTTTTGAATAATTTCATAACCGTAAGTATCATGGTGAGAAATTATAGAGAGCACAAGTATATCAATACTTCCCTTCATCATCTCTTTGTCCATTTTTCCACCCCCTTAACCATATCGTAACACGACATATGTCGTAAAACAACATAACAGAATAGAAAATAACATCTCTCAGTATGAAAGATGCTAATAAGCGCTTAATTGAATGAAATTTTCTTTTTACTTGTTTTGGGTATATACACTTATCTTAGGTTGATGGGCATGGGGTAGCGCCAACAAAACGCGAATTTCGTACGCTAAGCAAAGTTATTAAAAGAAAAACCGTTTTTCTGAACAGGTGAGAGTTATACAGTATTGTAGGTGGAAAACATATCCAGATAATTCAAATCAGCTCAAATTATTTGACGTTGACTTTACTTTTTTGGTGCTTTGCATATCGATGGTAAATTCGTTGACCACGGTAGGACTTTGTTTCAAACCCACACAAGAAAAATAAGATTACCTGCACACTAAAAAGTATAGCGAACAGGTAATCTAGGTTAGGTGTTTTGAGATTAATGAAAGCTAATTTATTTTTTGGATTCTTCCATCAATAATAGGCTGAATTGGTTCTTTTGCTTGTTTTATATAATCTACTAATGCTTCAAAATCAGTTGGTCCTGTTTCAGCGTCTTTCCCATTTTTAAAGGACACAAATCCATCTCCACCTGAAGCTAGAAATGCATTCGCAACAACGCTGTAAGTTTTAGAAGGAATAATTTCTTCTCCATTTGTTAAGCGAATACTTGTGACTTTTTCTCCATTTGGCTTGTTCGCATCCCAAGTGTATTGGATCCCTGAAATTTGAAGCATTCTTGTGATGTCTTTTTGCCATTGTTGATTTAAAATATCACGTATGTCTTGACCCGTTAAATTAACCTTTATTAATTGATTTCCGAATGGTTGAATGCCATATATTTCTCCCCATGTAATATCACCAGCATCTAAGTCATTACGAATACCACCAGGGTTCATAAGAGCAATTTGGGATTGCATTGTTGCACGCTGGGCATCAGCAACTAAATTGCCGAGAGTAGATTCACCAGCCGTATTTAGTTTGCGATCTAGTGGAGTGGTAGACTTACCAATAACTTCATTGACAAGAGGTGCGATTTTAGCTTGATACTTCTCCATCTTCTTCTTTATTTTTTTATCAGGCTCTATGCCTTCATGGTAAGTTGTAACAATTTCTGCTTTTTTCTCGACAATATCTTTTGTCTTACGATCAATCTTTACATCAACATCAGCAAAAGCCATTCCATAAGAATTTGCTTGTACGACAAGTTTATTATTAACAGTTCCATTTACATAGGTGTGGCTATGCCCCCCAAAAATAACATCGACTTCTGGATCAGTCTCATTTGCTAATCGGACGAGATCACCATTTGTTACGCCATTCTCATCTGTTGTACCTCCGTTATGCGCAAGAACAACGATAGATTTAACGCCTAGTTCTTTCAATTGCTTTACGGATTTGTTAATGGCTTCAACTTCATCTGTAATTTCTACATTCTTTAGCATAGTAGGCATAACAACGTTAGGAACATCTGTTGTTACGACTCCGATAAAGCCAACAGGAACTCCTTGTACCTTTTTTATAGTAAATGGTGGTAAAAATAGACGCCCGGTGGATTTATTATAGAAATTTGCGGCAACATATGGGAATTTTGCTCCTTTAAAATTCCCTGTTTTTTCATGGTATCCACCATAAATAAGGCGGTGCATTTCTTCAACACCTTCATCAAATTCATGATTTCCGATGGTTCCGACATCAAATTTTAAATCGTTTAGAAATTCAATCGTAGGTTCGTCTTGTAATAATGCTGAAACAGGAGGACTTGCTCCAACGATATCGCCCGCATGAACCTTTAATGTATTTGGATTTTGTTTTTCACGATCACGTAAATAAGCCGCTAAGTACTCGATTCCCCCTGCATCTTTATTGTTAATTTTCTTTACAGTGTCTAGTTGCCCATGAAAATCGTTAATACCGAGCATTTGTACATCTATGTAGCGGTTTGGTTCTGTATTTGTTTGAGCCGAAGGCGCAGCAAATACACTTGAAAAAGTAATTGTACTTAATGCTAAAGCAACTGGAATGATTTTTTTCAACATAAAATTTTCTCTCCCCTTATTACAATCTGACATCATATGATACAATCTGACATCATTCGATATAATTTTAATAGATTAAGAAGATTATTTCTATAAAAATTCTACTAATTATAAAAATTAATAAGATTTTATTGTTTTCTGACAAAAGACTTCTTCCTCAAAAATGTGAAACACTAATTTTAGGTGGGAGATGGATATCGGTATGCGCTACATAAATTGTTAAATA
>NZ_BOQD01000055.1 GCF_018332515.1 Bacillus hominis
ATTATATTACTATTTATATTGTAATTATCATATAAATAGTAATATAATTTGAAGTGAAAAAAACAAATGGAAGGTGATACATAATATGGAACATGCAAATGGGATTGCTTTAGCCAATGGTGAAACAGTAATCCGCAAATATGAGGCAACGCAACTAGATGATCCAAAAACAACAGGATATTTAATTGCTACTAATCGTAGGCTAATTTTTAGTGGTGAAGCAAAAGGGATTTCAGGAGAAAGTGTTATTGTAAAAGATGTCCAAATTGATCGTGTTACAGGTATTCATGCTTTTATGGGGGCAGGGAAGAGTTTTGCACAGATTTTTTCTGTTGTTATAATTACTATTATCATTTTATTATTATCTCAAATTTCTGAAATGTTGTACGTAGCTCTATTATTCCCAGCTTATACAGTATATAAGTTAATAAGCAATCCATGGAAAAATAGTGTAATGAATATGGTTGTTATGGCAGATAATCAAACGCCAAGCTCTATCAATATAGCAGCTACGGCTTCTTCAGGTAGTTTCCTAGCAGGTTTGTTTAGTAAAAGAGGTACTTTTCACGGAGATCATGCATGGTTATCAGTAGCAGCTGGGCCAGGGAAAGATACGATTATTATGATTAAAGAATTGGGAGCACTTGTCCTTGATATTCAAGCACAAGGTGAGCATGCTATTAAAAATTGGGAAAAACCTGTTAAGCAGAATAAAGAAGTTTATCGTACACCACCTAAGTCTTCTCAGCAAACAAAAGAAAATGGAAAAGTTTGTGTGAAATGTAAAAAATCATATGGGGGAGACGAGCAATTTTGTGGGGAGTGTGGAGGAGAATTAACAATTTCAAAATCAGAAGGCCGTCTTCAACGCTCACAAAATGTATCTAAAGATGAGGAGTTCTTTAGTTAATGAGCTATTTACAGAATGAAGTAATGGATGGGCAAAGGCTAGGAGCTTTGCATGCCGGTGAGGTGCGCTGGAAAGGAACAGCGAATATCGGTATAAGAGGACTAAATAATACGGGACTTGTCATTCATGAGCAACTATTGGCGCGTCATATTTTATGTCTTGGATCAATTGGTAGTGGTAAATCTGTAACAATGTATCATATTGTTAATGCGATAAGAAAAAAGGCTACAGATAATGATGTATTTGTATTTTTTGATGCAAAAGGAGATTACTTAAAAGAATTTTACGAATCAGGTGATTATGTTATTTCCAATCAAGGCGAAGAACTTGATGGTACAGTTTATTGGAATATATACCGTGATATTTTGCAAATAATACCTAAAAAACGTGATGAGGCAATTCGTGAAATTGCAACTGTATTATTTAAAGAAGACATAAAGAATAGTTCATCACCTATCTTTGCTACTGGCGCGCGAGATTTATTTGCAGCTATTTTAACATGCCAAGTACGAAATATAGAAGAAAACCAAGAAGAATGGGATCATTCAAAACTTGTTGAATGGTTAAAACAAGCAACTGATATTACTATTCGTAATCTTTTAAAGCCTTATGAAGATTTGAAATGGGTACGTAATTATATTAATAAAGATAATAGTGCTTCTACAAATCAAAGTTATATTGTACATCTATATCAAAACCTATTTAATGTATTTTCAGGAGGATTTGCTCAAGCTGGAGATTTTTCAATTAAGGAAGCTTTAAGGAATAAAGGTGGTAAGGCAATTTTCTTAGAGTACGATCTTGAGAATGGGAATGTACTAAAACCAGTATATACACTGATGCTTGATTTAGCGATGAAAGATGTTCTTGGAAGAAGTACTTCAGAAGGAAATGTTTACTTTATTTTAGATGAATTTCCTTTAATACCAAAGCTAAGTTATATGGACAACGCACTGAACTTCGGGAGATCTCTTGGGGTGAAGGTTATTGCGGGGATTCAAAACGTTGGCCAAGTGGAGTACGTATATGATCAAGCGCTTGCAAGAAGTATTATCAGTGGATTTGGTACAGTCTTTGCATTTCGTTTATTTGATGAAGAAAGTAGAAATGTGGTAGCCACACGACATGGCAGAACGAAAAAAATAGTTAGTATCGTTTCTTCTAATGCGAATAAGGGTGTACAGGATTTGGTGATAGATGGAAGTGCTATTGAAGATTGGGATTTGGTGAATTTAAAAATCGGACAATGTATTGTGTCCCCATTCAATGGAGAGCCATTCTTATTTTATCCTATCAATTATATCGAAAGAGAATATAAATAATTTTGCTAAAAAGCCGAATAAGGTCCTATCCTTAGTAGGCTTTTTTTTAGGAGTGATGAAGCATGTTTTTTAAGAAAAAAGAGGAGTTACTATTAAGTACTAGTAGAGAGTTCGGAAAATGGGAAAACAATACTTGTATTATTGGATCTGCTCATGGAGTGTATAAACTACCTGAAGAGCAATCCGTAGTTTGGGAATTGTTAAAAAAATCTATGACATTAAAAGAATGGGAAAAAAACATTCAAAACATAAAAGATTTTAATGAAAAATTCGAAGATGTATTGAGTTATTTTGAAAATCGATGTTTATTGGTAAAAATTCGTGATTATGATGTTCGGAAACTGAGCGGATTTCGAGTAACAAGGAATGGCATGGGAATAGGGAATTATGATGGTGAATTTTGGCTTGTTGGTTCATATGATAGTGAACAAAAAATCAATATGAAAAGAGAACAATATTTAGTATGGGCTTGTGCTGACGGGACAACAAGCATTCCAAAAGTAATCGAAAATATTAAGAGTATATTAAAATGTTCATCTAAGAAAGCTTTTAATTTGTTTAAGGAAAATGTAAAAGTGTTTATTCAGAAAGGGTTATGGAGTATAGAATACCAAGAAGTAATTGGTGTTCCTCACAAAATATTTTTAGAAGAACTTGAAATTAGTTCTACACTCTTACCAATCGGGCAAGAAGTTGGGGTGTTAAATGATTCCGGAAATTATTTCCTTACAATTAATGGAGATTTAATAGAATTATCATCAGATGAATATGTTATATGGACGATGGTAAAACAAAATTCAGTGAATACAATTGATTTGTCTGAAGTAATTGAAAGAGATGAAGAAGAGATTTTTAATAAGCTTGTGAAGCCAATGGTACAAAGAGGATTACTCACTGTATGGACAAGTGAGAGAGTAAGATTAGATAGTTCTATACGTATTAATCCAGTGGGATTAAGTATTGTTGGAATGAAGGAAAAAATAAAAATGATGACGTGTACAATGGGGAAAATACAAGAAATACCTTTTTTAACATACCTTTTATGGAGTAAGGCGACTCCTAATGCAACTTTAATCCAGTTGCAAATGATGTATCAAGAAGAAACTGGATGTACGGATGAAGAAGCGTTATTAGCTATATATCAATTTGTACCTTTTCTTGTCTATTGTGGGTTGATGACTTTAGTAGAAAGAAAAGAGGGATAGCATATGTCATGGTTTCGAAATCAAAATTTTGAATCGCGAAAGTATGCTATTACAGAGGCAATTGGAGTTGGTTTATTAGGTCCAGGAGCATTGTTAGTGCGCCCGACTTTAAAAGAGGCACAACGATATATGAATGCTAGAGAGGCTTACAAAGAGCAACATGGAAAGTTAGATTGGGGATTTTATAAAAAAGAGTGGTTTACTGTAAGCTTTAAAGGTTTGAGAGAAGAATCAAAAAAGTTTAATAATGTATATAAAGCTTTAACAAAAGACCTTATTAAACCTATTATTCCAGTCCCTATTTCACCTGGAGAAGCAGCTGCTGAAGTATTTGATGCAGCAAAAGAACCTATTTCTAATACGATACATGATTTATATGACGGTCTGGATGTATCGGAAGTAACAGAGCGAGAATCTATGAATTTGATGGATAATCTAACAGAAAAAGTCGAAGAACTCGTAAATGATGTTGAGGAATTTATTGACGAATTAATTGACGATCCCCTGGGGAATGCTTCTAGAGAGCTGACTGAAGAGGAGATGGAAGAAAAGGAAATTGAGGAGAATATAGAAAAAAGAGAAGCGGACCAAGAAGTAGAGCGAGAAGAAAGGGAAGCAGAGAAAGAAACGGAGCGGGAAGAAAGGGAAGCAGAGAAAGAGGCAGAGCGAGAAGAAAGAGAAGCGGAAAAAGAAGCAGAGCGAGAAGAAAGAGAAGCAGAGAAAGAAGCAGAGCGAGAAAAAAGAGAGGCAGAGAAAGAAGCAGGGCGGGAAGAAAGAGAAGCAGAGAAAGAAGCAGAGCGAGAGGAAAGAGAAGCAGGACGAAAAGCAGAGGGAATACAAGAAGACTTCGAAGATAAGGTAGGGGAAATAAAAGAGGATTTCGAAGATAAGGTAGAAGAAATAAAAGAAGACTTCGAAGATAAGGTAGGGGAAATAAAAGAAGACTTCGAAGATAAGGTAGGGGAAATAAAAGAGGATTTCGAAGATAAGATAGAAGAAATAAAAGAAGACTTCGAAGATAATGTAGGGGAAATAAAAGAGGATTTCGAAGATAAGGTAGAAGAAATAAAAGAAGATCTCGAAGATAAGGTAGAAGAAATAAAAGAGGATTTCGAAGATAAGGTAGAGGAAATAAAAGAAGATATACATGATGGAATTCATGATGTATGGGAAAAAGCAGATGATATAACTGAGGAACTTGTAGATACATTAATCGAAACATCGAAACATAAAGAAAAAGAGGGATTAAATAAAGAAGAGTATAAAGATGACGGAGGCGGTGGAAAAGGCAGAAAAGTCGAGGAAGAAGGGTTAGAAGAAGATCCAGAGGTTTCCGAAGAAGAAGGAATGGAAGAAGACCCAGAGAGCCCCGAGGAAGAAGGGTTAGAGGAAG
>NZ_BOQD01000056.1 GCF_018332515.1 Bacillus hominis
TGTTTTATGTTGTTTTTATCATAAAACTCTTCGGAATTCATTTTCCTCACTAACTTGTTGTTCTGAGCGTGAGGATTCGGGGAGACATTCACGCTCATGCTTTCCATGTAAGTAATGGACAATAAGAGGGGAACATCGTAACAAATTTGCATGAACGTGCATTTTGCTTGCCTAAAGAGTGAACGAGCGTTCATAATTTATAAGGGGAGCAAATAAATATAAGGAGCAAGGTTGGGAGAATTTTCAGGAAAAGGAGAGAATGTCATGACTGTTATTCGAGGTTTAGAAGGGGTAGTAGCAACAACATCATCTGTGAGCTCTATTATTGATGATACATTAACTTATGTTGGGTATAATATTGATGATTTAGCTGAGAATGCTACGTTCGAAGAAGTAGTGTACTTATTATGGCACCGCAAACTTCCTAACGAAAAAGAACTAGCGGAATTTAGTGAAACTGTATCTGAATACTATAAAGTACCAGGTGAGATTTTAACGTATTTGAAACAAGTAGATTTAAAAGTCGCACATCCGATGTCGGTTTTACGAACTGCGATTTCCATGCTATCATTATACGATGAGAGCGCTGAAATAATGGATGGAAAGTCTAATTATTTGAAAGCGGTTAAATTACAGGCTCAAGTAGGAACTTTAATTGCGGCTTATGCAAGAATTCGCAAAGGGTTAGATGTTGTTGAGCCAAGAAAAGATCTATCATTAGCTGCAAACTTCTTGTACATGTTAAATGATCGTGAGCCAAATGAAGTTGAAATTGAGGCTTTTGATAAGGCACTTGTACTTCATGCGGATCATGAGTTAAACGCTTCTACATTTACTGCACGTGTTTGCGTAGCTACACTTTCAGATGTGTATTCTGGTATTACAGCAGCCATCGGTGCATTAAAAGGTCCTCTTCACGGCGGAGCAAATGAAAATGTAATGAAGATGCTAACTGAAATTGGCGAAGAAGAAAATGTAGAATCATATATTCATAATGCTCTTCAAAATAAAGTGAAAATTATGGGATTTGGTCATCGCGTATATGAGCATGGTGATCCACGCGCGAAACACTTACGCGAAATGTCTAAGAGATTATGCGTGCTTTTAGGAGAAGACAAATGGTATAATATGTCTATCAAAATTGAAGACATTGTAACAAAAGAAAAAGGTCTTCCACCAAATGTTGATTTCTATTCAGCTTCTGTATACCATTGTTTAGGAGTTGACCATGACTTATTTACACCTATCTTTGCGATTAGCCGTATGTCAGGCTGGTTAGCTCATATTCTAGAACAATATGAAAACAACCGTTTAATCCGTCCGCGTGCTGATTATAATGGACCTACGCATCAAGTGTATGTTCCAATCGCACAACGATAAGTGAAAACACTATTTTGATAGTGAAAATACGCTTTCAAAAGTCTGATTTTTTCGGAAAGATATAATGATTAGAATATTTTAATTTGACTAACGGTTTGAACTGAGGGGTTACTCCCTCAGTTTCATACATATGAAATTTCAAACATGGGGGTTATCACATTGACGACAGGTGAAAAAATTACTGTAACTAATGGTGTTATGAATGTACCAAACAATCCGATTATTCCATTTATCGAAGGAGATGGAATTGGTCCTGATATTTGGGCGGCAGCATCTCGCGTAATAGAAGCAGCAGTTGAGAAAGCATATGATGGTGAGAAGAAAATCGTTTGGAAAGAAGTGCTTGCAGGGGAAAAAGCATTCAACCAAACAGGCGAGTGGTTACCAGAAGAGACTTTAAATTTAATTCGTGAATATTTAATCGCAATTAAAGGTCCACTTACAACTCCAGTTGGCGGTGGTATTCGTTCTCTAAACGTTGCGCTTCGTCAAGAATTAGATTTATATGTATGTCTACGTCCAGTTCGTTACTTTGAAGGTGTTCCTTCACCTGTAAAACGTCCGGAAGATACTGATATGGTTATTTTCCGTGAAAATACAGAAGACATTTACGCTGGTATTGAATATGCACAAGGTTCTCCAGAAGCGGAAAAAGTTCTTGCATTCTTAAAAGAAGCAATGGGCGTTAATAAAATTCGTTTCCCAGAAACATCAGGGATTGGTATTAAACCAATTTCAGAGGAAGGGACAAAGCGTCTTGTTCGCGCTGCGATTCAATATGCAATTAACGAAAAACGTTCTTCTGTTACATTAGTTCATAAAGGAAACATTATGAAATTTACAGAAGGTGCTTTCAAAAACTGGGGTTACGAAGTAGCTGAACAAGAATTTGGCGACAAAGTATTTACTTGGGCTGAATATGATCGTATCGTTGAAAAAGATGGTAAAGATGCAGCGAATAAAGCGATGGCAGAAGCAGAATCTGCTGGGAAAATCATCGTAAAAGATTCTATTGCAGACATCTTCTTACAACAAATTTTAACTCGTCCACGTGAGTTCGATGTTGTTGCAACAATGAACTTAAATGGAGACTATATCTCTGATGCACTTGCTGCACAAGTAGGTGGAATTGGTATTGCACCTGGTGCAAACATTAACTATGTGACTGGACATGCTATCTTTGAAGCTACACACGGTACAGCTCCAAAATATGCAGGTTTAGATAAAGTAAATCCATCTTCTGTTCTTCTTTCTGGTGTATTATTATTAGAGCACTTAGGATGGAACGAAGCTGCGAATTTAGTAACTGCTTCAGTTGAGAAAACAATTGAATCAAAAGTAGTAACTTATGATTTCGCACGCTTAATGGAAGGTGCAACAGAAGTAAAATGTTCTGAATTTGCTAATGAACTTATTAAAAACATGGATGTAGCGATAATCAAAAACGCATAATTAAAGCAGGGGGTAAATTATGACAATCAAACGCAAGAAAGT
The DNA here is from genome assembly GCF_018332515.1 of Bacillus hominis. Classification (GTDB taxonomy): domain Bacteria; phylum Bacillota; class Bacilli; order Bacillales; family Bacillaceae_G; genus Bacillus_A; species Bacillus_A hominis. The sequence goes on from NZ_BOQD01000056.1 coordinate 2,875, forward strand.
TTCAGTCATCGGTGCAGGATTTACAGGAGCAACAACAGCATTCTTATTAGCACAAAAAGAACTAGCAGATGTTGTATTAGTGGACATTCCACAGCTGGAAAATCCAACAAAAGGGAAAGCGTTAGATATGTTAGAAGCGAGCCCAGTACAAGGTTTTGATGCTAACATTATTGGTACATCTGATTACGCAGATACTGCTGATTCTGACGTCGTTGTTATTACAGCAGGTATTGCGCGTAAGCCTGGTATGAGCCGTGATGACTTAGTAGCAACAAACTCTAAAATTATGAAAAGTATTACGCGCGACATTGCAAAACATTCACCAAATGCGATTATTGTTGTATTAACAAATCCAGTTGATGCAATGACATATTCTGTATTTAAAGAGGCAGGATTCCCGAAAGAGCGTGTTATCGGTCAATCGGGCGTATTAGATACAGCTCGTTTCCGTACATTCATTTCACAAGAATTAAATCTTTCTGTGAAAGACATTACAGGATTTGTTCTTGGTGGACATGGTGACGATATGGTACCTCTTGTACGCTATTCCTATGCAGGTGGCATTCCGTTAGAAACGTTAATTCCAAAAGAGCGTTTAGAAGCAATCGTAGAACGTACACGTAAAGGTGGCGGCGAAATTGTAGGCTTATTAGGAAACGGTAGTGCATATTATGCGCCAGCTGCTTCTTTAGTTGAAATGACAGAAGCAATCTTGAAAGATCAACGCCGTGTATTACCTGCTATTGCATACCTTGATGGTGAGTATGGTTATAGTGACCTTTACTTAGGGGTACCAGTAATTCTAGGTGGTAACGGAATTGAAAAAATTATTGAATTAGAACTTCTTGAAGATGAAAAAGAAGCGTTAGATCGCTCTGTAGAATCTGTACGTAACGTTATGAAAGTTCTTGTTTAATAATTAAATATAAGCGGAAAAAGATTCGGGGCCCCGAATC
>NZ_BOQD01000057.1 GCF_018332515.1 Bacillus hominis
GTCGATTTCCCTGCTCCATTATGACCCAATAACGCTATTATTTCTCCCTCTCCTATTGAAAGGTTGATATCTTCTAAGGCTGTATGTTTGTTATTGTACGTAAATGATAAATTTTCTATCTTGCATAAGTTTTTTTTAATATACGTGTTTTTAGATGACACTTGCTTCCGCATCCAGTTCTTTAATAGGTTATGAACGCCTGCATTACGTAGATTTTCAATTGGAAATACCTCAACATTATTACTGTCAAAATTTAATTTCTTTAGAGCTTCTATATAAATAGGTTCTCTTAGTCCGATATTTGGTAATATATTAGAATTTAGAATACTATCCGGTGAACCAATCGCAATAACTTCTCCCTCATCTATTAAAATAATTTTATCTAAATCAAGGTTTAACATTTCTTCAATTCGATGTTCAATAATTAAAATTGTTTTGTTATATTTTTCATGTATATTTTTAATGATTTCTATAGTATTCAAACTACATGCAGGATCTAAATTAGCTAACGGTTCATCAAATAATAATATATCTGTATTTGTCGTTAGCAGACCTGCAAGAGAGACTGTCTGTTTTTGACCTCCTGATAATTCATGTGGACTTTGTGCATGAAACTCCTGCATGCTTACCTTTTTTAAAGAATCCGTAACAATCTTTTTCATTTCTATTTGATTTACACAATCGTTTTCTAATGAAAATGCTACATCCTCTTCGACAGTAAGACCAATAAATTGTGAATCTTGATCTTGTAATATTGTCCCTACGTGTTTACTCTGTTCAAAAACACTACCTTCTCTCGGATCCTTTCCAGCTATTAAAATGTTACCGGTACTTATCCCTTCGTAAGAAAATGGGATTAACCCATTTATACAATGAGCTAATGTTGACTTCCCTGAACCACTTCGTCCAGCGATAAGTACCTTTTCCCCAGGATATATTTGAAATGTAATATCTTTTAAAGTAGGCTGCGTGGCATGCCTATATTGAAAGGTAAATTGTTCAAAAGAAATAATTGGTTGCATGTATTCATCCCTACTTTTCAATTTTTAAATGTGTATGTTTCTTATTTGATTTCGCTAGACCGATCGTGATTGGTAAGCCAAGAACTAAAAATACAATAACGTCTGCAATTGTTGCGCCTAGTACTTGTATAACAATTTTGTCAAACGGTTCTCCCATCACAATAATATCGAATACTCCAGCAAATATAATAGCTATGACAATACCAATTAACCCTGCAATTGCAAAATAAGAAATATCACGGTTATTAAACGTTCCATTTTTCACACTAAAACCAGTTCTTTTTTGTATGAGACCCATTGAAAATCCGATTATCCCCGAACTAATAACCCATCCCCACCAAATACCCCAACCAGCAATCGTATCTGTAACGGTATGACCGATTAGTCCTATTAAAAGTCCTGCTACCGGGCCAAATAACGCTCCAAAAACTGTTAAAATAGCCAGTGCTGGTTTAATAAAGGTATTCGGTGCGATAGAAAATCCCCAAAGCCCTAATACCCCGTATAAAGCTGCTCCAATTCCAATTGCTACTACTAGCTTTGTCGTTAATTTGTTCATTACAATTCCCCTCTCATATTATTCAACTTTTAATACTCTATATTTATTTTGAAAATGAATTATGCATCGACACTTCCTTTCTATACAACAAAAAATGACCTCTTAAATAAGAGGTCATTTTCTTTCACGTACAAGAATCCCCTTATCTTTCAAAAGACACATAGTGTCCTCTGCGGAATTAGCACCTTCCTATGTAATTACATAGGGGTTGCTGAGGTTTCATAGGGCCGTTCCCTCTACCTCTCTGGATAAGTATGTATTTGTAATCTGTATTATGGCACTAACAATAAATAATTTCAATACTTTTCTTACTATTTTTATTTTTCGGTAAATAGTTAATCTAAATCATTGTATTCTTATCGGAATTATGAAATAATGAATTCAAAATTGTTACGGGAGGAATGCATGATGAAAGTAATTGGCTTAATTGGCGGACTAAGTTGGGAATCGACAGCGTTATATTATAAACATATTAATACACTTACTCTCTCTCAATATGATCAAAATGCGAAGCTTGTTTTATATAGCATGGACTTTGGGGAGGTAACTACATTATTGCAAAATCATCAATATGAAGAAGTGAAAAATGAATTAGTCACAGTAGCAAAAAAGGTGGAAGGCTCTGGAGCTGAATGTTTACTAATGTGTTCTAATACTGTACATCTATTTGCTGAAGAAGTAGAGAATGCAATTTCAATACCACTCCTTCATATTGGAGATGTAAGTGCAAAAAAAATGGTAGAACATAATATAAAACGTATTGGGCTTTTAGGGACGAAACAAACGATGGAACAAGACTTCTATAAATCAAGACTAGCAAATTACAATATTGAGACAATTATCCCAAATGAAGAAGATAGAACTTTCATCCATCATGTCATTTTACAAGAACTCAGTAGAGGGATTATTTCAGAAATATCAAAAGAAAAGCTATTACAAATCACAAATACATTAATTAAAAACGGCGCTGAAGGAATACTACTTGGCTGTACAGAAATTCCTTTGCTCATTTCACAAAGTGATCTATCGGTTCCTGTTTTTGATACTGCTTATATACATGCGAATACAGCTGTACAATTTGCGGATAACAATTTAAAAGTGAAACTTTAATCAGCGGTGGTTTTGTCCATACCCCACTGATTATTAATTGAACCAATTGGGCTTTACGAGCAATTGATCTCCCGCTTAACTTCCCCGCATTCACCGAATTTAGAGGTGGGAGTTTTATTGCCCAAATAGTGGGATAAATAATTATCAAGCATCAACATAAAAAAAGGCATCTACCAAAGTAGATGCCTAGCTGTGATAAGGAGTGTTCAGTGAGGTAAGGTACAAGCTTTTTTGCTTGTCCTATGCTATCAATATATGCATTTATATATAAAAGGTGAATACTTAATAGAATACTCTTGAACTAAATTACTTTATTCTTTTCATTTGATCAAATGGATACTAAACTATTTCTACTTTACCTATCACAATTGATTCATCAATAAGTCCGAGTGTATTTAAAAACGTCTTTAGTCCATTTGAATACTAGAGACGGTTCATGTTTTCTAACCCTCTTTTGAATTATCTACTTTTGTAGCCTCACCATTTAATCGCTTATTTTTCAATTCGAAATAAGCATCTAAAACATCTTTTCCAATATCAGAGTTAATACCTGACTTATCATTTATAACCCATGGCACAACAACTGAAAATGCTACTTCTGGATCATCATATGGCGCATATCCTGCTAATGTTAAATTATAACATTTTATTCGTTCACCTTTATCATTTCTACCTATGTCGCTTTCTCCACCATATACTGTCTGTGCTGTCCCTGTTTTACCAGCTGGTTTATATGGTGCCTTTTGGAACGCCCTTACTCCTGTTCCATCTCCTTCTTGGAATACTCTTCTAAATCCTTCTTTTACTTGATTTATATAATCTTCTTTCATATCCACTCTATTTAAAACAACTGGTTCTATTGAATGCACGACTTTACCGATTTCATCTTTTTGCACAGTTTGTTCTCTAATCTCTTGAATAATTTGTGGTTTCATACGATACCCACCATTTGCAATAGTAGAAATGTACTGTGCAAGCTGAAGTGGTGTATACGTATCGTACTGGCCAATAGAAAAATCTAATAAAAACCCCGGTTGATTATCTTTTCTCCCGATTTGTCCAGCTGTTTCATTCGGTAAATCAATACCCGTTGGAACACCTAAACCAAATTGCCTGAAATAATATCTCATTTTATCAAAGTATTCTTGTTTAATATCTAGTGAACTATTTCTAACATAATCCACACCTGCAATTTTTAATGCTGTATTAAACATATAAACGTTAGAAGAAACTTGTAAAGCTCTTAAATCATCAATATTCCCGAAATCTTTCCAAGATTTTTTCTCCTTAGTTCCTTTAAACTTCATAGGTGCATCATAAAAATGTGTTCCCGGTGTTATAGCTTTTGTTTCAAACCCTGTTAACAATGTCGCACCTTTCACAGTTGACCCAAGCTCATATGAACTTGTCATCGTGCCTAAAGCGTAATCTTCAACTTCTGTTTTCCCGTCTTT
>NZ_BOQD01000058.1 GCF_018332515.1 Bacillus hominis
AATTTTAGCATTAACAGAATTAGAAATCTTTAAAGGTGATGGTAGTGGAAACTTCAGACCAAAAGATACGTTAACACGTGCAGAAATGGCACAAATTTTAACGGAAACATTTGAATTACAAGTAAAAGGTACACCAGGATTTAAAGATGTACCAGCAGGACATTGGGCAGCTAAGGCAATTAATGCAGTAGGTTCAAATGGTATTTCAGCAGGTGATGGTTCAGGTAACTTTGCGCCAGGTATGAAAGTAACACGTGAACAATATGCACAGTTCCTATACAAAGCAATTTTAAATGATGAGCAACAATAATTTATAAAAAGAGCCAGTGTTATATAACACTGGCTCTTTTTTTGTTGAAATAACAATGGATAAACACAGTTTTGTAAAAAAATCATTAAATTTTCAAAAAAAACTTCCTTTTCAGAAGATTTGTTATATAATATAAAACATAAAATTAAATCTGTTATAAAACAGTTTAAGAAGGGGATGCTAATATGTCGACGCAAACTTCACGGGTTACACTGACCGGAGAAATGTTACCAGCGTACAACGAAATATTGACACCTGAGGCGCTTAGTTTTTTAAGGGAATTACATGAAAATTTCAATGAGCGCCGAATAGAACTTTTACAAAAACGTGTAGAGAAACAAAAAAGAATTGATACAGGGCAGTTTCCGAAGTTTTTAGAAGAAACAAAGCATATACGTGAAGGTGATTGGACAATCGCCCAGCTGCCGAAAGATTTAGAGGATCGCCGCGTGGAGATTACTGGACCGGTGGATAGAAAGATGGTCATTAACGCTTTAAATTCAGGAGCACATCTTTTTATGGCAGACTTTGAAGATTCGAATGCACCAACTTGGAGAAATGCTGTCGAAGGTCAAATTAACTTACGTGATGCGAGTAAGGGAACGATCTCACATAAAAATGAAAACGGAAAAGAATATCATTTAAATAATAAAACAGCTGTATTAATTGTGCGTCCGAGAGGGTGGCATTTAGAAGAAAAACATATGCAAGTTGACGGAAAGAACATGTCTGGCAGTTTGGTAGATTTTGGATTGTGCTTTTTCCATAATGCGAAGGTGCTTTTAGCAAAAGGAAGTGGCCCGTACTTTTACTTACCGAAAATGGAAAGTTACTTAGAGGCAAGATTATGGAATGACGTTTTCGTATTTGCTCAAAAGTATATCGGTATTCCGAATGGAACGATTAAAGCTACTGTGTTAATAGAAACGATTCACGCTTCATTTGAAATGGATGAGATTCTGTATGAACTAAGAGATCATTCTGCTGGTTTAAACTGTGGACGATGGGATTATATATTTAGTTTCTTAAAGAGCTTCCGTAATCATAATGAATTTTTACTTCCGGATAGAGCGCAAGTCACGATGACAGCGCCGTTTATGCGCGCGTATTCTTTGAAAGTTATTCAAACGTGTCATCGTCGTAATGCGCCAGCAATCGGAGGAATGGCAGCGCAAATTCCAATTAAAAATGATTCAGAAGCAAATGAGGCAGCTTTTGAAAAAGTGCGTACTGATAAGGAGCGCGAAGCTTTAGATGGTCATGACGGGACTTGGGTTGCCCACCCGGGACTTGTACCGGTTGCAATGGAAGTATTTAATCACATAATGAAAACGCCAAATCAAATTTTTAGAAAGCGTGAAGAAATAAGTGTAACAGAAAAGGATTTATTAGAAGTACCGATGGGAACGATTACAGAAGGTGGCCTTCGCACTAATATTAACGTCGGTATTCAATATATTGCATCTTGGTTAAGCGGGAGAGGGGCAGCTCCAATTTATAACTTAATGGAAGATGCGGCAACAGCGGAAATATCAAGAGCACAAGTATGGCAGTGGATTCGTCATGAGGGTGGAAGGCTAAGTGATGGCCGCAATATCACTTTTAAATTGATGGAAGAATTGAAAGAAGAAGAACTAGCAAAAATAGAAAGAGAGATTGGTAAGGAAGCATTTAAGAAGGGGAGATTTGAAGAAGCTACAAAACTGTTTACAAACCTTGTTCGTAATGATGATTTTGTACCGTTTTTAACATTACCGGGTTATGAAATTTTATAAAGTGAAAAGGGGATGGAACATATGAAAAACGAAAGAATCGAGAAATTACAAGAGAGCTGGGAATTAGATAAGCGCTGGAAAGGGATCACACGTCCATATTCAGCAGAAGATGTAATTCGTTTGCGCGGATCGATTGACATTGAACATACGTTAGCGCGCCGCGGTGCAGAGAAGCTTTGGAAGTCGCTTCATACGGAAGATTATATAAACGCACTTGGCGCATTAACAGGAAACCAAGCGATGCAACAAGTAAAAGCTGGGTTAAAAGCAATTTATTTAAGCGGTTGGCAAGTAGCAGCTGATGCAAATCTTTCTGGACATATGTATCCAGATCAAAGTTTATATCCAGCGAACAGCGTACCAGCTGTAGTAAAACGAATTAACCAAACACTTCAACGTGCTGACCAAATTCAGCATATGGAAGGAAACGGTGATACAGATTATTTCGTACCGATTGTAGCAGATGCAGAAGCGGGGTTTGGCGGACAATTAAACGTATTCGAACTTATGAAAGGCATGATTGAAGCGGGGGCATCAGGTGTACACTTTGAAGATCAATTATCTTCAGAGAAAAAATGTGGTCATCTGGGCGGAAAAGTATTACTACCGACGCAAACAGCGGTACGTAATTTAATTTCTGCACGCCTTGCTGCGGACGTAATGGGAGTACCGACAATTATCGTCGCAAGAACAGATGCAGATGCAGCAGATTTAATTACGAGCGATATTGATCCTGTTGATAAAGCGTTTATTACAGGAGAAAGAACGCCAGAAGGATTTTATCGTACGAAAGCAGGTCTTGATCAAGCAATTGCGCGTGGTTTAGCGTATGCGCCGTATGCAGATCTCGTTTGGTGTGAAACGTCGGAGCCGAATTTAGAAGATGCAAAACGCTTTGCGGACGCAATTCATAAGAAATATCCAGGGAAGTTACTTGCTTACAACTGTTCCCCTTCATTTAACTGGAAACAAAAACTAGATGAAAAGACAATTGCAAGCTTCCAAAAAGAAATTGCATCGTACGGTTATAAATTCCAGTTCGTAACGCTTGCTGGATTCCATTCATTAAACTACGGTATGTTTGAATTAGCGCGTGGTTATAAAGAGCGCGGCATGGCAGCGTATTCTGAATTACAACAAGCAGAGTTCGCTGCAGAAAAATATGGTTACTCTGCAACACGCCATCAACGCGAAGTAGGAACAGGATACTTTGATGAAGTAGCACAAGTAATTACAGGTGGTACTTCATCAACGACTGCTCTAAAAGGATCCACAGAAGAAGAACAGTTTACGAAATAAGAAGAGATGCAGGTGCCTATAACGGGCACCTGTTTATTAATTAAAATAACCAATTGAATATCGTATAAATACCAATTAAAGCACAGAAAATAAGCAATATGAATATAGATAGACATCCCCCAAAAATAATTTTGTCTTGCCACGTTTCTTCAATTTCTTCAGTTATTGTTTCTCTAATTTTTTTCTGTAAAGGAGAGAAAGTATGGTCAGGATGTAAATCTTTAATGATGTCATAATCTCCTTTGAATTTTAAAGCACGTACAATATGATAAGGATCGTTTCCCATCGATTTTTCAAATTGTAGACATGCCGCGTGCATAACATCTGTTTTCTCTTTTTCAAGATACCAATACCGTCCAGCCATTTCTGGGTATTGTAATGTAAAGTAAATATTACCGAGTTTTGTTCTAAGTGCTAATTCATTCGGATAAGTAGCGATTAATCCATGTAATCTATCTCTTGCTTTTCCAAGGTTGTTATTTTCAATATCTTTTTCAATTCCCTTTAATGTTTTTTTTAGGGATTATTTCTGTCATATACTCCTGCTTAGTAGAATAGGTGTGGTTATATTTTATAAGAAATACTAAAATTTAGAAACTTTATTTTCAAAAAGGATTGTACATTCTATTTTAAGTATGCTATGATAATACCAGTTGAATAATTAAATTAAGCAATCCATATATTATCAAGTGCCGAAAACGAACGGGAAAAAGTATGTGAGAACTAGTTTATGTTTCGAATTTGATAATGTGTGGATTCTTTTTTTATACATGAAGACTAAATAAAATGTATTTTCGTAGGAGGAAATAATTATGACAGTTACAGGACAAGTAAAATGGTTTAACAACGAAAAAGGCTTCGGTTTCATCGAAGTTCCAGGCGAAAACGATGTATTCGTACATTTCTCTGCAATCGAAACTGAAGGTTTCAAATCTTTAGAAGAAGGCCAAAAAGTTAGCTTCGAAATCGAAGAAGGCAACCGTGGACCTCAAGCTAAAAACGTAATCAAACTATAATTTTATAGTTTATTATAGAAAAAAGGATGGCTTATGCCATCCTTTTTTTGTTGTTGAGATATAAGAGATTATATTATTAATAAAGACAGCCTAAAAAGTACGATTGAAGAAATAAAGGCGTGCTCGAAAACTTATGAAAATGATAAAGTGACGGTAATTGGTTTGAGGAAGTCTCATTCTCGGTATTTAGATCAAGAACAATATATAGTCATATTACAAGTTGAAAGAGATACAGAGGATCTTGGAAGGAAATGTAAATATGAGTAAGGAAAAATAATTGGTTTTTTTGAGGATGAAGAAGAATGAAGGAAATAGTAATCGGTATGTAAAAAGGCTTTCCGTAAAGGAAGGCCTTTTAGTGTTCTTTCACAACTTTTTTCTTTTCGCGTTTCTTACATTCTGGACATTTAGATTTACGAAAAGGCTTCGCGAAGAACAGTAAAATAAAAAATAAACCGAATATAATACTCGCTGAATTTTTTACGATAACAATGCTACTATTTTTCATTTGAATTGTTGGATGATCTTGCTTTTCTTCCATGAGAGACCTCCGTATATTTGATTTAACCCGCTATTTGCGGGCAGTAAGACTCCCACCTCAAAATTCAGCTGGAGCAAAGAAGTTAGGTTGAAGCCCTGCTGCCCGTAAACCCCACTGATTATTAGCATTCACTTTATATTTTAATTATAGCAAAGTTAATTGTTGTAATGATGTGAAAAGGGGAATGTGTTAAACATATTACAAATGATATAAATTCTTTTTTCGTATATAGAATCCTCTTTTTATACAGGTCATTTCGTTATTATTCATATATTATCATTGATGGATTTATATTGTATTTGATTTATTATAAGTATTTGTAAAGAATCGTAGAATGTAAACCATGTCCTTTTTACAGGTGCTACAATTATTTATGCAGCTGCTACTATAAATGGAAAATGAAGAAGGAGATAGGAGACTATGGAAAGTAAAGTAGAACGTTATGTCGAAAACTATGTTGTAAGCAAAAACACAATGGCCTTACTTCCTGTTGTTCTAGGGGAAAAGAGAGTTGTTACGCGAATTATTGAAATGGAAGATTCTTTTTTCGTATTTCAAAAGCCTCTTGATATTATAGAGAGAAGTTGCCGGAAACATGGTTCTAGTTTCTTTGGAAGAAAAGAAGGAACGAAGGAGTTAACTCGTATTACACATAAAGCTCCTATCGCAATTAGCCCGACAGATCAACTTTATTTTTTCCCTACGTATTCTTATTCTCGAAAAGAGTGTGCGTGGTTGTCTCATTTTCATATTGAAAGTAATAAAGAATTAAAAGATGGAAATCTTATTATTAGATTTATAAATGGTTTCGCTGTGAAACTAGAAATGTCAAAAAGTAGCTTTGAAAATCAGCACAATCGTACAGCGAAATTGCGGACAGAATATGAAGACCGTAAGAAAAAACAAGGAAGCCCTTGTTTTAAAGAGATTGATAAAAGGGATGAATCAACATTAAGACCGGCTTATGAGAAAGTGTATGTTGTTAGGGAAGAGGACGTGTAAGAGGAAAAGGATGAGGGAACTCATCCTTTTCTTTATTTCATTTACGCGCTAAATTATGTAACAGCAAGTTCTCTAATAGCTTTAGGTGGTATAAAATCACAATATAAGGGTTATTTTCCTATATAAGTTTAATATAGTTTAGTTTTTTTTGAATAAAAGGGGTGAGTATTTTGTTGAAAAGGACCATTTTATTTTGGGCGCAATATACCCTTGTTTTGCCTATATTTTTTATTCTATTTATGTTTACTGGGGTTGTTGGTAGTCAGTTAATGATAAGTGATGCTAAAGAGCATTTTGTTTTTACGCCTCAAAGTGTAACAGATTATAGTCAAATTTATGAAATTGATAAATTGCTATTTTCTTTTTCAATTCAACCGTTTGTCACTATAGTTTTTCTGCTGTCGATAGTATATTTATTGACACTTATCGTCTTTCAAATTATTGAATGTAAGAAGCAAAGAAAGGTATTACATAGCGTTCAATATATGATTCTGATACCGATTTTTCTTTATTTGTGGCTAGGGATGATACAATTTTCTGCAGTTGATTTAGCCTGGATTGATAATTGGAAAGATTACCTTATATTCACTCCTACTACTATAACGAGTGAGCAAGATATATATATGATCGATCGTTTTCTATACAAATTTCGAATTTTGCCTATTCAGAGTACAGTATTAATACTATCTTTCTTATATCTATTAATATTTATCATGATTGATAGTATAGGTCTGCTAAAAAAGTTACGTGTAAGAACTGGTCATTAAAAAAGGTGAATTGTTTGAAGGTACAACAATTATTAGTCACTACTCATTTCTGTATAGGTAGAAATAACCTTACGCGCAGTAAGGTTATTTTTGAAAAATATTGATTATCACTTTCTATGTATTCTTCTTTTTCATAATATGTAACCGTTAAGTGATAATTTAGGTATAGTATCTAAATTAACTTCAAATCCTGTCGAATATTGAAAGATTATCATAGTTTAATAATGAAGGAATTCTAACGAAAGATATGGAAACTTTAATAAATACATCTCCATATGTCGTATCTACCATTTCCTCTTTCATTTAAGCGATGATACAGTAGAGGTAATAATGAGATAAAGGGGTAAAGTGTAGAATGGATTTTCAGACGATCAAAGAATATTTTTCACCAGAAAATATGGATCACATTGTTGAAAGTTATCGTGCGTTCGGGCCACTTCTCGGTATCGGTTTACCGATGATAGAGGCGCTTATTCCGGCATTGCCACTCATTGTGTTTGTGCTGGCAAATGCGGTTGCATTTGGCTTTTGGTTCGGTTTTCTTTATTCATGGATTGGATCAGTAATAGGTGCAATGCTTGTATTTTTCATTATTCGCAGCTTTGGACGCAGTCGTTTCTTTTCTTTTGTAAATAAGCACGAGAGAGTGCGAAAAGCGATGGGCTGGATTGAAAGAAAAGGGTTCGCGCCAATCTTTGTTATATTTTGTTTTCCGTTTACACCATCTGCGCTTATAAACGTTGTAGCTGGTTTGTCTCGCGTTAGCGTAAAACAGTTTGGACTAGCATTAGCATTCGGAAAACTTGTGATGATTTTTATTTTAACGTATATCGGTCATGATTTAGTGTCATTTATTCATAAGCCCGTGAAATCGGTTATTGTTGGTATTGTTATTTTTATTTTATGGTATGTCGGTAAAAAAATTGAAGTAAAGTTAGAACTACATTAGGAAAAGTCTTCTTTGTCCCGCATTAACGGGCAGTAAAACTCCCACCAAAAAATTCGGCTGAAGCAAAGAAGTTAGGTGGGAGATCAAACTGCCCGTAAATGCCCGATTGGTTCAACTAATAATCGGTGGGGGATGAACAAAACCCCCACCGATTAAGTTTCACTTTATAAAGAAAAGCTTCATTATTAAAAGGGTAAGGGGAGAAGCGAATGAAGAAAACTTTGAAAAAAGAAGGGCTAGAGTGGATAAGAACAATTTTAATTGGTGTACTGTTAGCTGTATTTTTTCGAACGTTTTTCTTTTCAACGTACGTTGTAGAGGGGAAGTCAATGATGCCGACATTGCAAGATGGAAATATGCTCGTTGTGAATAAGGTGAGTTATCAAGTAGGGGACTTGAACAGGTTTGATGTCGTTGTTTTTCATGCGAATAAAAAAGAGGACTATGTAAAACGAATTATCGGTTTACCTGGGGATCATATTGAATATAAGCATGATAAGCTATATATAAACGGACAATTTGTGGATGAGCCTTATTTAGAGACATATAAAAAAGAAATAAATGGACGGCAACTAACAGGCGATTTTAAACTAGAAGAGTTAACGAAAGAAAAGTCTGTACCACCCGGGTTTATTTTTGTAATAGGTGATAACCGCCTTGGTAGCTGGGATAGTAGGCACTTCGGTTTTGTGAAAGCTGATACAGTTGTCGGTAAAGTCGATTTACGATATTGGCCGATTCAAGAGGTACAAACGAATTTTTCAAAAGGTTGATATAATGAATAGTAGTATAGGGAAAGGCAAACAACTGAGTTTGTCTTTTTTTGTGTCCTATAATACAATTATGGTAGCAAACTAACGTTCGTTATGTAAGTGAAAGGTGGGATTACATGTCACTTCGATTTGTGATTGGTAGAGCGGGAAGTGGAAAAAGTACACTTTGTTTACGCGAAGTGCAAGAAGAGTTAAAACAACGCCCGAGAGGGAAAACAATATTATATCTTGTGCCAGAACAGATGACATTCCAAACGCAGCAGGCGTTAATTGGGAGCGAGGATGTAAGAGGTTCTATTCGGGCACAAGTTTTTAGTTTTTCACGATTAGCGTGGAAGGTGTTGCAAGAAGTTGGCGGAGCGAGTCGTCTTCATATTGATGAAGCTGGTGTACATATGTTGCTTCGTAAAATTGTAGAGTCTCGTAAAGATGGACTATCTGTGTTTCAAAAAGCAGCGGAGCAAAACGGTTTCTTTGAACATCTTGGTAGTATGATTGCGGAGTTTAAACGTTACAATGTGACGCCGTCTAACGTATATGAAATGTGGCAACAATTAGACACACATAGCAGTAGTGCAGAGCAAAAATTGCTAGCGAATAAAGTGTATGATTTACAGTTACTATATGATGATTTTGAACGTGCTTTAATCGGAAAGTATTTAGATTCAGAAGACTACTTACAATTATTAATTGAGAAGCTTTCAGACTCTGATTATGTAAAAGGCGCGGAAATTTATATAGATGGATTCCATTCATTTTCTCCTCAAGAGCTAGAAATTGTTAGAGGGTTAATGAAATTAGGAACTAGAGTAACAATAACATTAACGATAGATGAAAAAACGTTAGCGCAGCCAGTGAATGAACTGGATTTATTTTACGAAACGACGTTAACGTATGAAAGAATAAAACAAGTAGCACGTGAAGAGAAAATAGAAATTGAAAAAACGGTTCCACTTATGGAACAGCCGCGTTTTCATTCGCAAGCATTAGCGCATTTAGAAATGCATTACGAAGCACGTCCAAATGAAAAGTTTCACGGTGAAGCGAGTGTGACAATTAGTACAGCAGCTAATTTACGAGCTGAAGTAGAAGGCGTTGCTCGTGAAATTCGAAGACTCGTGGCGGATGAAGATTATCGTTACCGAGATATCGCAGTCCTTCTTCGTAACGGAGAAAGTTATTATGATGTGATGCGAACGTTATTTACGGATTATAATATCCCACATTTCATCGATGAAAAACGCCCGATGTCACATCATCCGTTAGTAGAGTGCATTCGTTCTGCATTAGAAATTATTAGCGGGAACTGGCGTTATGATGCCGTGTTCCGCTGTGTGAAAACAGAACTCTTATATCCACTAGACGTAAGAAAAGAAGCGATGCGCGAAGAGATGGATGAGTTTGAAAACTACTGTTTAGCGTACGGTGTACAAGGGAAGAGATGGACTTCTGAAGATCCGTGGATGTATCGTCGTTATCGTTCTCTTGATGATACAAGTGAAATGATAACAGACAGTGAACGTGAAATGGAAGAGAAAATAAATCGACTTCGCGACGTTGTAAGAACACCAGTTATTCGTATGCAAAAAAGGTTAAAGCGTGCTGGAACAGTTATGCAAATGTGTGAAGCGTTATACTTATTTTTAGAGGAGCTTGACGTTCCGAAAAAACTAGAAGCATTACGTATTCGTGCAGAAGAAAGCGGAGATTTCTTATTTGCGACAGACCATGAGCAAGTATGGGAAGAAGTAATGAGTCTTCTTGATACGTTTGTAGAGATGCTTGGTGAAGAGAAAATGTCACTTTCTATGTTTACGGACGTTATGTCGACAGGTCTTGAGGCGCTTCAATTCGCTAACATTCCACCGTCACTAGATCAAGTATTAGTTGCTAATATTGATCATTCTAGATTATCAGATATTAAAGCGACGTTCATTATTGGAGTAAATGAAGGAGTGATTCCAGCAGCACCTATGGATGAAGGTATGCTTTCTGATGAGGAAAGAAATGTTCTCACTGCTGCAGGTATCGAATTAGCACCAACGACGAGACAAACTTTATTAGAAGAACAGTTCGTTATGTATCAAATGGTGACGAGAGCATCTGAGAAGTTATACATTTCCTGTCCGCTTGCGGATGAAGAAGGGAAGACGTTACTTGCTTCTAGTTTTATTAAGAAAATAAAAAGAATGTTCCCTGATGTGAAAGAATCGTTTATTACGAATGATGTAAATGACTTATCGCGTTCGGAACAAATTTCATACGTAGCAACGCCGGAAGTAACGTTGTCTTACGTTATGCAGCAACTGCAGACGTGGAAGCGGTACGGATTTGAAGGCAATTTAGACTTTTGGTGGGACGTATATAACTTCTACGTTACTTCAGATGAATGGAAGCAAAAAAGTAGCCGCGTTTTATCAAGTTTATTTTACCGAAATCGTGCACAGAAACTAAGTACAGATGTAAGTAGGGATTTATATGGAGATACAATTAAGGGAAGTGTTTCTCGTATGGAACTATTTAATCGCTGTGCGTACGCTCATTTTGCGCAGCACGGTTTATCGCTAAGAGAGCGTGATATTTTCAAACTTGATGCGCCAGATATCGGTGAGTTATTCCATGCAGCACTGAAGAGAATTGCAGACAAGCTATTACGTGAAAATCGTACTTGGGCGGATTTATCAATAAAAGAGTGTGAGCATCTTTCTGCTTTAGTAATAGAAGAAATTGCACCGTTATTACAAAGACAAATTTTATTAAGTTCAAACCGCCATTTCTATTTAAAGCAAAAGCTACAACAAATCATTTTCCGTACGTCCCTTATTCTTCGTGAACATGCGAAGTCGAGTGGCTTTGTACCAGTTGATTTAGAAGTACCGTTCGGTATGGGTGGTACTGGATCGCTTCCGCCAATGGAATTTGCGTTGCAAAATGGTGTGAAGATGGAAGTAGTTGGCCGTATTGACCGTGTTGATAAGGCGGAAGATGAGAGTGGTACGTTCCTTCGTATTATTGACTATAAATCAAGTTCGAAAGCGCTAGATTTAACAGAAGTGTATTATGGACTCGCACTTCAAATGTTAACGTATTTAGATGTTGTTACTTCAAATGCACATACGTGGATGAAAAAGGGCGGTACTGCATCACCGGCGGGTGTATTATATTTCCATATTCATAACCCGATTGTTGAGATGAAAGGCGACGCATCTGAAGAAGAAATTGAGAAAGAAATTTTAAAGAAATTTAAAATGAAAGGACTCGTACTAGGAGATGCTGACGTTGTTCGTTTAATGGATAATAAACTTTCAACAGGAAGCTCTGATATTATTTCTGCTGGTCTGAAAAAAGATGGTAGTTTTAGTGCGCGTTCTAGCATTGCAAGTGAACAAGAGTTTAACGTACTTCAAAAATATGTACATCACTCGTTTGAAAATATCGGAAAAGACATAACAGAAGGTGTTATCGATATTGCTCCTTACAAAAAGGGGAATAAAGCGGCATGTACGTTCTGTAACTTCAAATCTGTTTGTCAATTTGATGAATCACTTGAAGATAACCAATTCCGTATGTTAAAAGATATGAAAGATAGCGAAGCAATGGAGAAAATTAGAGAGGAGGTTGGCGGAGAATGATAGAAAATTGGCCTGAGAAACCAGAAGGTAGTCAATGGACAGATGATCAGTGGAAAGCCGTTGTAGCGAACGGACGTGATATTTTAGTCGCAGCAGCAGCTGGATCAGGGAAAACAGCAGTATTAGTTGAACGTATTATTAAAAAGATTATAAGTGAGGAAAATCCAGTCGATGTCGACCGCCTGCTCGTTGTAACATTTACGAATGCGGCGGCGCAAGAAATGAAAAATCGAATTGGGGAAGCGTTAGAAAAAGTATTAATTGATGGGCCAGGTTCACAGCATATAAGAAAACAGCTTAGCTTATTAAATAAAGCTTCCATTTCTACAATTCATTCATTTTGTTTACAAGTTATTAGAGGGTATTATTACATGCTTGATGTCGATCCTCGTTTTCGTATTGCGAACCAAACAGAAAATGAGTTATTAAAAGAAGAAGTGCTAGATGACATATTAGAAGAAGAATATGGAATCGAAGATAATAGTATTTTCTTTGAATTAGTTGATCGTTATACGAGTGACCGTAGTGATGATGACTTACAACGAATGATTTTAGCGCTTCATACAGAATCAAGAGCGCATCCAAATCCGGAGAAGTGGCTTGATAAATTAGTAGAAGCATACGACGTGGAAGGAAAAACAATTGAAGATTTAGTATACGCTTCGTATTTATTAGAAGATGTGAAATTCCAGCTTGAAACGGCGGAAAAGCATATTCGTAAAGCGACAGAACTCGCAATGCTTCCTGATGGTCCAGCGCCTCGCGTCGAAACCCTGCAAGCGGATTTAGCTTTACTTGGAACGTTATCCTCAGCAGCTCGTGGATCGTGGACAAGCGTTTATGAAGCGATGCAAAATGTATCGTGGCAAACGCTAAAGCGTATTAAGAAAAGTGATTATAACGAAGATGTTGTAAAACAAGTAGACTCTCTTCGCAATAAAGCAAAAGATGAAGTGAAGAAATTACAAGAAGAGCTATTTAGCCGCAGACCAGAAAGTTTCTTACGAGATTTTCAAGATATGCATCCTGTATTAGAAAAACTCGTTCAGCTCGTAAAAGTATTTACAGAGCGTTTCCAAGCGATGAAGCGCGATAAAGGAATGGTTGATTTCACAGATTTAGAGCATTTCTGTTTACAAATTTTAAGTGAGCAAAGTGAAGACGGTGAAATGAAGCCGTCAGCAGTGGCACTGCAATATCGTAATAAATTCGCTGAAGTACTAGTCGATGAATATCAAGATACGAACTTCGTACAGGAATCGATTATTAAATTTGTAACGAAAGATTCTGAGAGTGAAGGAAACTTATTCATGGTTGGTGACGTAAAACAGTCAATCTATCGTTTCCGACTAGCAGAGCCTGGTTTATTCTTAGGAAAATATAAACGCTTCACACAAGAAGGATCGGGCGGCGGAATGAAGATTGATTTAGCGAAAAACTTCCGTAGTCGTCATGAAGTACTAGCAGGTACGAACTTTATCTTCAAACAAATTATGGGTGAAGAAGTTGGGGAGATTGACTACGATGCTGACGCGGAATTAAAGCTAGGTGCTAGCTATCCAGAAGGTGAAGATGTAGCGGCTGAACTGTTATGCATTCAACAAACAGAAGAAGAAGTGCAAGACGGAGAAGAAGGTGCCGAAGTAGAAAAAGCACAGCTAGAAGCTCGTCTTATGGCACAGCGTATTAAAGCGATGGTTGATTCAGGTTATGAAGTGTATGACCGTAAAACGGATAGTATGCGACAAGTGCAATACCGTGATTTCGTTATTTTACTTCGCTCCATGCCATGGGCGCCGCAAATTATGGAAGAGTTAAAATTACAAGGAATTCCGGTATATGCTGATCTTGCGACTGGTTACTTTGAAGCGACAGAAGTAAATATTATGATGAATGTATTCCGCGTTATTGATAATCCGATGCAAGATATTCCGCTTGCAGCTGTACTTCGTTCACCGATCGTTGGACTAAACGATGAAGAACTTGCAACGCTTCGTGCTCACGGAAAGAAAGGGTCGTTTTATGAAGTGATGAGCTCGTTCTTAAAAGGAGCGCCGCTTGAAGAAGAGCAAGAACTACATGACAAATTAGAGTGGTTTTATAATTTACTGCAAGGATGGCGTGAATTTGCGCGTCAACAATCTCTTTCCGATTTAATTTGGAAAGTATACGGTGAGACAGGTTATTACGACTTCGTTGGTGGTTTACCAGCTGGAAAGCAAAGGCAGGCAAACTTACGCGTACTATATGATCGTGCAAGGCAATATGAAGCAACATCGTTTAGAGGATTATTCCGTTTCTTACGCTTTATTGAGCGTATTTTAGAACGTGGTGATGATATGGGTACGGCGAGAGCTCTCGGAGAACAAGAAGATGTTGTACGTATTATGACGATTCATAAAAGTAAAGGACTTGAGTTCCCGGTCGTATTTGTAGCTGGACTTGGGCGTCGTTTTAATACACAAGACTTAATGAAACGTTTCTTACTTCATAAAGATTTCGGTTTCGGTTCACAATTTATCGATCCGCGTAAACGAATTAAATATACGACATTATCGCAACTAGCGATTAAGCGTAAAATGAAGATGGAATTAATTGCGGAAGAAATGCGCGTATTATACGTAGCGTTAACGCGTGCGAAAGAGAAGTTAATTTTAATCGGAACAGTTAAGGATGCAAATAAAGAAATGGAAAAATGGCTCGATGCGAGGGAGCATAGTGAATGGTTATTACCAGACCATATACGTGCCGGAGCGTCTTGCTATTTAGACTGGATTGCACCTTCATTATATAGACATCGTGATAGTGAAATGCTTCTTGAATTAGGGCAAGGAAATATTCCAGGTGAAATTTATGGGTATGACACTAGCTGGAAAGTAGAAGTTGTTGACGGTAACACGTTACTTGCACCAGAACCAGTTCAAGAAGAGAAACAAGAATTGCTAGAAGCGCTTCGTGAGAAAAAGGCTGTTCCGTTAGAGAGTGAACGAAAAGAAGAAGTGTACGACAGATTAATGTGGGAATACGGGTATGAGGACGCGACATCTCACCGTGCGAAACAATCTGTTACAGAAATAAAGAGAAATTATCAATCTGAAGAAGGCAGCGATAACGCCTTTATTAAAAAACTTCGTGCACCAATTAAAACACGTCCGCGCTTTATGGAGAAAAAAGGACTAACATACGCAGAGCGAGGGACAGCAGTCCATGCAGTTATGCAACATGTAGACTTGAAGAAACCAATTACAATTGAAGTTCTTCAAGAACAAATTGCAAGAATGGTAAATAAAGAACTATTAACATTTGAACAAGCTGAAGAAATAGCGATTGAAAAAGTAATTTCATTCTTTGACAGTGACCTGGGTAAAAGGGTATTAGCAGCAAAAAGTGTTGAGCGTGAAGTACCATTTACGATGATGCTTTCAGCAGAAGAGGCGTATCAAGATTGGCAAGGTAAGAGTGACGAATCGATACTTGTCCAAGGGGTTATCGACTGCATGATTGAAGAGGAAGACGGAATTACTTTAATTGACTTTAAGACAGATACGATTGAAGGGAAGTTCCCAGGCGGATTTGATCAAGCGAAACCAACTTTAGAAGACCGATACAAAGTACAGCTTTCACTATATGCAAAAGCACTCGAGAAAAGCTTAAAACATCCTGTGAAAGAGAAATGTTTATACTTCTTTGATGGGAATCATGTTGTAAATATTGAGGAATAGAGCTTAGAGAGGGGTTATGGATTATGGCGACGTTAAGAACTTGTGATCAAGGACACGAGTATTACAAAAGTAGCGATTGTCCAACTTGCCCAACCTGTGAGAAAGAGAGAAAGCCAAAAGAAGGCTTTCTTTCTCTTCTTTCAGCACCAGCAAGGCGAGCGTTAGAGCATTATGGAATTCATACTTTAGAAGAACTTTCAAAGTATAGTGAAAAAGAAATTTTGAAACTGCACGGTATAGGACCAGCATCTTTACCTAAATTGAGAATGGCTTTAGAAGATAAGGGATTATCATTTAAATAAAGAAAAACGAATCATTAGTGGGGAGTAGCATCTTCACTAATGATTCGTTTATATAATCGGTATGAATTAGCTGGATAAACACGTATAACGAAATCTCATTTTGAAAATCGTAAATCGATGGGCAAAATGATTTAAAAAGATGAATTTATGAGTGTAGCGAACTTGATAAAGAATATAAGTGAATTGATTATAATATTAAGGAAGGAAGTGCAACACTATGGATTTCGAAACAGTAATGCAAGAGCTTGAGACTCTCAGCAAGGAACGAACTAAAAAAATATACATATCCAATGGTGCAAAGGATCCACTTTTTGGCGTAGCTACAGGTGCTATGAAACCAATCGCAAAGAAAATAAAAATCAATCAAAGTTTAGCTGAAGAGCTTTATGCCACAGGTAACTACGATGCAATGTACTTTGCAGGCATTATCGCAGACCCAAAAACTATGAATGAATCGGATTTTGATCGTTGGATGGATGGAGCGTACTTTTATATGCTGTCCGATTATGTGGTGGCAGTAACTTTATCAGAATCAAATTTTGCACAAGACGTGGCTGATAAATGGATTGCAAGTGGTGACGAACTAAGAATGTCAGCGGGCTGGAGTTGCTACTGCTGGCTTTTAGGAAATCGAAAAGACCATGAATTTTCCGAAAGTAAGATTTCCAATATGCTAGAAGTTGTGAAAAATACAATTCATGATTCGCCAGAACGAACGAAATCCGCTATGAATAATTTTCTAAACACCGTGGGGATTTCATATGTGCCGCTACATGAAAAGGCAGTTGAAACCGCAAAGGAAGTAGGCGTAGTAGAACTAAAACGAGATAAGAAGAAAAGCAGTTTTCTAAATGCTTACGAAAGTATTCA
>NZ_BOQD01000059.1 GCF_018332515.1 Bacillus hominis
AAGGCCATTCTCCTACTTACACCTTTACTATACTATCACCATTTAACTTTTCAGAAAATTACTTTTTCTAACCCTTATACTTTCAGTTACAAAACCACAAAAGATATGATAAAGTGAAAAAGTTATAATTAATTTAATAGAAACTGGTGAATCAAATGTCAATTACGTTAATTTTTATAATGGCTTTCACAATTGTTATCCACGCAGTTGAAACTAGCTCTTATAGTATTCGATTAGCTGGTGTACGTTTAAAGAAAATTGCCGTTGCCTTATCCGTCGTAGGAATGGTACTGCTTATTTCAAGAACATCTAACTTACTACAAGCCTTTTTAATCGGTGGTATTGTCGATGAAGCAAAGCTAGATTCTTCTATTAATTTAGAGCATATTATACGGCTCGTTCTATTATCTGCTTCTGTCGGTACATTGCTCGCGATTGTACTCTATCCAACTTTGACAAAACTATTTGGATATGTCATTCAAAACTTTGAAACAGATGGTTCATTCATTCGAATGATGAAGACGAATAACATTCAAAAATTAAAGTACACAAAAAAATATGTACGCTTCCCAAAATTCGAAATGATTCATCGAATGAGGATCGGCGGTATCCCAAAACGTATTATGCTTATCAACATGTTTGCTACTGCAATTTATACAGCGGGTGTCCTTTCAGCCCTTTACGCTTCCTTTTTAAACCCAGATTACGCAACAAATGCAAGTACAGCTTCTGGCCTTGTTAATGGTTTTGCTACTATTTTATTAACAGTTCTACTCGATCCACGCATTGCTCTTTTAACAGAACGAGCTTTACAATCAGAAAAGGGCGCTGAAGCAATGAGTAAAATGTATGGTTGGTTAATGATTTCTAGACTTCTCGGCACATTACTCGCACAACTTTTATTTGTACCAGGTGCTTACTGGATTTTATGGATTATTGAGCTTATGCATTAATTCACTCTCTAAAAAAAGTAGGTGTAATATTAAATGACTATTAAAACCGAACAAGGTATTATCCAATTGATACAAAATGATCCGTGGATGATGAATGTATTACAAATGGCAAAATCACTAGGGCTACCTGATTGGTGGATTTGCGCCGGGTTTGTTCGTTCTAAAATTTGGGATACTTTACATAACTTCGAAGTAAGAACAACTACACCAGACGTTGATGTCATTTATTTTGATTCTTTTCTTAAAGATGAGGCATACGAACAATCATTAGAAAAGAAACTAATGAATATTGATACTACTATCCCTTGGTCAGTAAAGAATCAAGCTCGTATGCATGTAGTGAATAACATGCCACCTTATTCTTCTTCTGTTGATGCTATTTCTAAATTTCCTGAAACAGCAACCGCTTTAGGAGTTACGCTTGACGAGAAAAACAATGTCATATTAACAGCTCCATGCGGAATTGAAGATTTACTTTCATTACAAGTGAAACCTACATCTCATTTTCTTGAAACGAAAGAACGAATACATATGTACAAAAAAAGAGTTATGAAAAAGAATTGGCAAAGCAAATGGCCTAACATTACAATCACTTATCCCGAAATTTAAAAAAGATGCTTCGTATTATACGAGGCATCTTTTCTTATTTTATTTCAAAAAATGAATGACTGTTTCAGCAAATCGATCTGCTTCTTCATAATGAGGTGTATGACCACTCTCTTCAAACACGATATACTTACCGTTTCGAGCATCTTTATTAAATGTTTCAATTTGTTTTTCACATGTGACTACATCATATTTTCCTACAATTAATAACATTGGATTCTTTACTTCTTTTATTTTTGATAATAATGATGTATGACACGCCCCTTCTGACTTCAATCTATCAAAATGGATTTTGGAACGATTTGAAAATACTTCCCACTCTTCGTCACTATATAAACTATCATCTGTTTCATCTTCTTTATAATTGTAAATCTCCATTCTTTTTTCTTCTAATTCAGCGCTTAATCTTATATAAGCTTCGAGCAACTCTTCTGAACTAGCATTACTAGATGAATAAGCTAAGCACTCTTTTGCTGCTAATTCTTTTCCATACTTTTTTAATAAACTTCCTGTCTTTTGTAATAAAGCTCTACTTGTTAATGCAAAATCGAAAGTCGGCCCTTCAAATACTATTCTTTCTATTGAATTTGGGTATGCCGCCCCATATAATAACGCTAAGTATCCACCGAAAGAATGTCCAATCACAGACCACTTCTCAATTTGTAATACTTTTTTTAGTTCCTCACAGTCTTCAATCAAATCATTTAATCCAAAAGCTTTGTTCTCAGTAATTTTTTCTGAGCGACAAACACCTCTTTGATCTATCATAATTACATATAAGGAATCTTTTAATCGTTCCGCTTGATGAAACGAAAAATCATAGCAACTTTCTCCTGGTCCACCATGCAAGTATAGGACTGGTTTATTTTTAGGATTTCCATGCGTTTCAACGTATAGCTTGTTCCCTCTAATATTCATGTATTTCCCTGCTTCTATCAAATTCGCCTTTATGATCATCACCTTCTTTTTTTACTGAATATTATAACATTTCGTTCTAAATAATCCCTATTACATTTAAAAAGACGATAATTATTGCAAGCGGTGCTACAAATCGAAGTAAAAATGCCCAACAAGTAAATACTTTCTTTCCGTAATTTCCACCTACAAAAAATTCAGCTTCTAACACTTTCTTTTCCATTTTGAATGATACGAAAATACTAATAAATAGTGCTCCGAGCGGCATTAATATATTACTAGATAAAAAGTCTATCGCATCAAAAATATTCTTCCCAAAAATCGTAATATCACTCCATACTCCAAATGATAACGCAGATGGTATACCTACTAGGAAAATGCAGAAACCGATGATCCATGATAGTTTATTTCTTCTTTCTTGCTCGCCATTTGCTAATGCTGAAACGACCGTCTCTAGTAGAGAAAATGCCGATGTTAACGTGGCAAATGTAAATAGTGCAAGAAATACTGTTAAGAACAATCCGCCGAATGGAATTTGACTAAATACTGATGGTAGTACGATAAATAGTAGTCCAGGCCCTTCTGTCGGCTCCATGCCTAGTGAAAATACTGCCGGAAATATAGCAAGTCCCGCAAATAAAGAAACGAATAAATTCAATCCGACAATCGTAACTGCTGATTTTGGTAAACTTTCTTTTTTATTTAAATACGAACTATACGTAACCATAATCGAAATTCCGATACTAATCGCAAAGAATGATTGGCCCATTGCGAACAAAATACTTTCTGAAGTAATCTTTGAGAAATCTGGTTGTAAGAAAAACTTCACACCTTTCATCGCATCATCAAGTGTTAATGAGCGAATAATAAGAGCGACAAATAATACGAACAATGCCGGTAACATATATTTACTTGCTTTTTCAATTCCGTTTTGTACACCTTTTGATACAACCCATATCGTAATAAACATAAATGCAAAATGCCCCATAATGGCCCAAGTGGGATTTCCAATTGTCTCTGTGAATAATGAACTATAATTTTGTCCTGGAGTAATAAGCTGTCCAGTTACTCCTCTGAATAAATAAATTAGTACCCATCCGCCTACAACACTATAAAACGAAAGTAATATAAAACAAGTTCCAACACCAAGACGTCCAATCCAGTGCCATCCTGTATTTGGCGCTATACTTTTAAATGCTCCGACTGCTTGTTTCTGTGTACTGCGTCCAATCATAAATTCAGCTATTAGTAGCGGTAGTCCAATTAATACAGTAAATAATATAAAGATTAAAAAGAATGCTCCTCCCCCGCTCTTTCCAGCGATATAAGGAAACTTCCATATTGCGCCTAGTCCAATTGCTGATCCTGCCGCAGCCATTATAAAACCTAATTTCGAAGTCCATTGCTCCGTCTGTTTCATCTTATTTTCCTCCTAATTAAATCTTTTTATATAAATAATTAAATTTTATAAACCAGTCCAAATAAACCCTCCATTTCTTTTTCTATAAAATAAAAAATGGCCTAGCATCTCTTTAAATAAAGAGACGCTAAGCCATTTACTTAACGCGGTACCACCCTTATTGATTCCATTATGAATCCACCTTAGTAGTAATCGTTTGATTACAAACCTAATATCGAAGGTTAACCGTTAAGATTTACTAAGAATGTAATTCCGTTCCACCTTACTGCTCCTAGGCGAGTTCAG
Source organism: Bacillus hominis (assembly GCF_018332515.1). GTDB lineage: Bacteria > Bacillota > Bacilli > Bacillales > Bacillaceae_G > Bacillus_A > Bacillus_A hominis. Next base: position 4,180 of record NZ_BOQD01000059.1, read on the forward strand.
GATGTCATTTGACTATGTCACACCAACCCATAGCTCTCTGTACAAATACATGACCTTACTACTCCTATTCAACACTTTTTAATATTTAGAATATATTTACTTTTTAAATTAATATGAATTATATCGGTTATATCTGTAACTGTCAAGGTATATATTGATTTTTTTGTCGAAAAGGATTTTTATATAGATTTATAGAAAATATTTACAATAAAAATAAAAGGAGATTAAAACGTTATGTCACTATTAAAGAACGGTTGTTTTTTTGTTATCCGTTCATTTCTCATCATTCTTGGTATTATTGCGATCTGTTCCTTGCCACAATTATTTTTCGGTACACCTCCAAATTCAGCAAAATCGCTAGCAATTCCGCCTACACCAACTTTACAATTTAATTTTAGTAACTATTTAGATTCGATATCAAATGTTATTTCTTCTTTGTTTCATCCTACAAGTATTACTTATAGAATTAGCAATGCTGGCACTCAGTCGCCAGACCGTGATCTTTTTCCATATTTACTAGAATCCTATACGCATACATTAACTATTATGATTTGTGCCTTCCTTATCGCCGTACTCCTTTCTACTACCTTTACCATACTTACATTTTACTTTCCTAAACGCATTCAATCTCTTATTCTTAAAACCTTACACGTACTAGAATCATTGCCAGATTTATTTTTTGTCGTCTGTGTACAGTTATTTGTCATTTTGATTTATAAAAATACAAATTTACTCGTTACGGTTCCTTTTTCTACTATGCAAGAAAAAACATATTTGTTACCGATATTAACACTGAGTATTTTACCGATTATTTACTTATACAAAATTTGTCTGTTAAATTATAACGATGAACTGCAAAAGGATTATATAAACGTTGCGGTCGCAAAAGGATTAAAACCGTTTTACATATTATATAAACACGTACTTTTTTCCTTTTTTAAACCCAGTGTAAAAATAAAAGAGCATTAAAAAAGAATCTTCGCGATTATCGCGAAGATTCTTTTTATGGTATAAGACGAGTACAATCTCTCGGAAAAGCACTCGCTTCTCTCACATTCGATAACTCTAAAAGCTTATACACAACTCGTTCTAATCCAATTCCAAAGCCACCATGCGGCGGACATCCGTAGCGGAATGTATCTACATACGATTGAAATTTCTCTGGATGTAATCCTTTTTCTTTAAACGATGCGAGTAACATTTCATGATTATGAATACGCTGTGCACCTGACGTTATTTCTAACCCTTTATATAATAGGTCAAATGAATCCGTTATGGCTTCGTTCTCCTTATTCGGCATTGTATACATAGGTCGCGCTTCTTTCGGATAATGTGTAATGAATACAAATTCACTATTATATGTTTCTTTCACATATTTCCCTAACAACTTTTCACCTTCTGTATCTAAATCCCCGATTGGCGATTCTTTCCGGTACTTCCTTTTCAAAATATCTTGCGCTTCTAGCAATGTGATTTTAGGTATTTCAGTAATAACGGGTGCTGCTATTTGTAATAGTTGTAGTTCTTTTCCACAGTTTTTTGCTACTTGTTGAAACATATATCGTAAAACATCCGTTTCCAATTGCATCACTTCATGAAAATCATGAATAAATCCTACTTCTACGTCTAACGAAATATACTCATTTAAATGACGGGAAGAATTGTGATGCTCCGCTCTGTAAACAGGTGCAACTTCAAATACACGCTCGAGTCCCCCAGCTACCATCATTTGTTTATAAAACTGTGGTGATTGTGCTAAATAAGCTTCTTTTTGAAAGTATGGAAGCTTAAAAACATTCGCTCCTCCTTCTGCCCCTTGCGAAACAATTTTCGGAGTAAATATACGTGTGAAATCGTTCTCTATTAGAAATTCACTAAAGCTTTGAACAAGTGTAGATTTCACTTTAAAAATCGCCGTGGTTCGCTCATGTCTTAATGATAAGACCCGCTCATTCAATAATTGGTCTAAGCCAACTTGTAACTTCTTCTTATTTATTTCAAATGGCAGTTGTTCTGCACTATTTAATACGTTCACTTTATGTGCAAGTACTTCAACCCCTAATTCTGTTTTCGAAGTCTCTACTATTTCACCAACCACTTGTACGACACTTTCAACATCTACTTTATATCCAGCCAACTCGCTTTCTAATACGCATTGAATAACTCCCGTTCGGTCCCGTAATAATAAAAAACTAACATTGCCAAGATGACGAATCTTTTTTACCCATCCCTGTAGTAATACCGTCTTTCCGGTATGCTCCGTACATTCTCGTGTGAGTGAACGCTTCATTATTTGATCCATTATATTTCCCTCCAGTAGTTTTATTTTTATTTACGTTATTGTTGTCATCGTCATCATCCACGGTCACTCACCTCCTTTCAAAGAATACAAAAATCCGCCCCTATAAATAGGGACGGATTTTTCCGCGGTACCACCCAAATTGTCACAATGACCATCTTAGCCCTGATAACGGTAGGTACCGTTTGCTTTTACTAATTATCACGTTCAAAGCAACACTCACAGGTGTCTTTCCATCATGCGGTATCGCAACCTTCCCAGCAATCGGCTGCTCTCTGTAGACCTTTGCATCATGTACTTTTCCTGATCATCACTTTCTATATTTACAGAGTATTCTAACTCTTAGTTTTATAAAATGCAAGCCTTTTTATTAAACTCTACAGTTATTTAGTAAGTATTTTTTACGTTTTATTATTATTTACCCATGTAGATTTACATTAGTCTTTTTAATACCCTTCAATAATTTCCATTTTATTACATAATTTGTGTATTTCCCACACATATTAATATCAAAATTGTAACGGAGGTATACATATGAAAAAAGCAATTAGTTTCTTTCTCCTGTTGTTATGCCTAATTGTAGTGAATGAAACATACGCATACTCACCAAAATCTTTACCAACCTCTCAGAACTCTGATCAATGGCAAGTGAATATTGATGAACCGAAAAAAATAAGCAACAATATGCTTCAAGCTAAAAAAGATGAATTTCAAATATATCAATTTTCAGTAAAAAATGTTGGAGAAAACGAAGTATATAACGTACAAGTTGAAGTCTTCCGCAATGAACCAAATATGAAAACAAAATACGAACTCTTTTCCCTGAAAGAAGGTCGTCTCGCAAGTGGAAAAACTGGATTTAGACATGCTAACTTCCCTGTTTCTACAAAAGCAGATGAGGTTGACGTTATCATTACGTGGCAAGAACATCCTTTCCGCTCTATGCGAAACGGTCAAAAAGTTGAGTCTAGAAAATTTAAAGAGCATTTTGTTTTTAAAGACACAAAAAAGTAAATGGAATGTGGATATATTCACACTATCATTGATATCACCTAATTTACTAATACCAGTTCTTAGAAAAATAAAAAAGTCGTGGCTTATAAATGCCACGACTTTTTATATTAGTTCGTACTAATTCCTCTTGCTGCCCAAATACGATCGATATCAGCAGCGTGTTGTCCACCATATAAAAGTGCATCCGCTTGCTTAATTGCCTTCGCACCATCACGGAATTTCGCATTTGGTGTTAATGACCAATGTGATTGTAAAATAATTTTCGTTGCTACATCACGACCAAAAGCTTGTGCCATTTCATATTGACCTTGAGCCCAAATTTCCCCATCATTATGCACTTCGTTCGTTATATCTTTCGGATACACTTTATTCGTATCTAATCGGCGTAAGCATGTCGGATCTGAACTAGAATACGCAGTCGCATCCCATTCTCCAATACACGCTTTTCCGTAACCTGTCGTCGATACCGCATCTTCATAAGTAGCACCTAAGAAATCTCCAAACCCTTCGCCCATCGCTCCGCCTTCTGCTGAACTTCCAAAGCCAGGTACTTGATTGTCTTGAATCGAATGTCCATATTCATGTGCGATAATGCCCGCATCTTCCGCATCATCTACTCCGCCAGTACCAAATGTTAATGCTTTCGTTGATGGTGAATAAAATGAGTTATCATCAGTTGTACCATTAACATTCACTTTAATCGAACGGTTATTAATATTTTTAAAGCCTAAACCTTGAATGTAACGTTGCAATGTATCGATATGATAATACGACATAACATCTTCAAAGCTATCATTTGCACGTGTATAGTTGAATTGTAGGTTTGTAGATTTTGTCTTCGCTTTTGAAGAAATCGTAACATATTCTCCGATTAAAAATCCCGTACCATCTAAACCTTTTAACGTAACCGTTTTTAGTTGATTCGTTAGTGCTGTTGAATCTGCATCATTATTATCTTTTAATCCTGTTTTACTACCACTAGATGCGACCGGGTTAGGTAAAAATACTTTCCCTGTTCCTTCTGCTTTTCGGTTTATATCAACCTTTTTGATTAGCTTTCCGTTTTCCGCATCAATAAATGTTTCCCATGCACCGAATGGATTATTAGAATGAACTACAACTTTATATACTGGAATAGCAACTCCATCTTCAACAATATAGCCAAACTCTTTCTCTGTAGGAGCCCATAAGTTTTGCTCACTTGCTCCTCCAACATACGCCATTGATTTTTGTTCTGCGTCTTTTTCACTAATTTTTGTCGTTACTTCCTTCACACCTTTTACAGATTGATAATCGGAAACAGCAAGTACTCCTTGCCCTTGTCCATTAATAGTAACTGTTATTTGTTTTGAAAATACAGGAGCACCATTGACTACTTGTTGGAACCTAACATATGAAGCTACTGACGTTTCTGTTGTAGAAATATATTGCAAGTCTGAAAGGTCTGGCTTTAATCCATACTGATCGGCATTCCCTTTTAAGTATTCAATTGCTTTTTTCTGTGGTGAATAAGCTTCTACCTTTACTTGCTGCTGTTTTTCCAATGCGGAAGCTGTAGAAATTGTCCCCATTACTAATGGTACAGTCATTGCCATTGCCACCATTTTTTTGTTTAACATAAAACCACTCCCCCTAATAAATTGAAACCTTTACCCCATTTCTATAAGGCTATTACTGTCCACAAGTAACGAAATAAAGCGAATCTACGAGTAATTCTATATGAGCAATTCTATTACCTTTCCATTTAGGGTGAGTGAAATTTTCTCAATATTTATGTGTAAAACGAAAACAATACTTTAGAAATATATTTCTTTCCCAGTCATACAAAAAGGAAGTTGGAATGATTCCAACTTCCTTTTTTCTTTAATTAGCCGCGCTTAATTTAATGCGGACTTTTGTCTCACCTACAGATAGTTCATCGTCGTCATTCGTTAAGTGATCAAATGTAAATTGCTTAACGAGTAAATTTTCTTCCAACAAATCTTTATGATTCGTTAACGTTTTCTGTAGTTCTTGCTCTGTATCAAGAATAACATCCACACGTAAATTAACTGGTAAATTCAACTGCTTACGATATTCTTGAACTGCACGAATAAATTCACGTGCTACTCCTTCTTGTAACAATTCTTCTGTTACATTCGTATCTAACATAACCGTATATTGTCCGTTAGTTGTATTAGAGAATCCTGATCTCGCAACTTTCTCTACTAATACATCTTCAGCCGTTACGACTACTTCTTCTCCTGATACAGCTTCATATACCGCTTTTTCAGTTGAAACAAAGTTCTGTACTTCTTCTTGTGATAATTGTTTTAACCAGCCGTTTACTGCATTCACATTTTTACCAAACTTTGGCCCTGCCGTTTTAAAATTCAGCTTTAATTGATAAGATGTATACTTCGTTTCATCAAGTTCAACATGGAATGATTTCACATTTAGCTCATCCATAACGATATCACGATAAGATTCCCAATCCATATCATTTTCGTTATGCTCAAGTAATACAAGTTCTGCTAACGGCTGTTTTACTTTTAATGAATGTTGATTACGATTACTTCTTCCAAGTTCAACAACTTGTAAAACAGCATCCATTTCCGCTTCTAACTTCGGCTGAAGTAGTGATTCATTTACAACTGGATAATCTTCTAAATGAACACTACTACCCTCTAAATTCAGATGAATATCTTCAGCGACAAACGGTGTAAATGGTGCGATTAATTTACTAATTGTTACAAGCACTTCATGAAGTGTTTCATACGCAGCTGCTTTTTCAGCATTCATACCAGATTCCCAAAAACGATTGCGTGAACGTCTTACATACCAGTTACTCACTTCATCTACAAGAGCAGCAATTTCACGAGCTGCATTTGTGAATTGATAATCATCAAGTGCAGTTCTTACCTTTCTCGTTGTGCTATGCAATCTTGATAACACCCATTCATCTAATTTCGTACGTTTAACTTCATACGTTTCTTTCGGATTATACCCATCTAAATTTGCATATAAAACGTAGAAGCTATACACATTGACTAACGTATCTACAAATTTAGATTTTGCTTCCAGTACTGTTCTTTCAGAAAAGCGCTTCGCATTCCAAGGAGCGCTGTCAACGAGTAGGGCCCACCTTAGCGCATCTGCACCAAATTTCTCTACTAAATCCACAGGGTCTAGTGCATTTCCTTTACTTTTAGACATTTTCTGTCCTTCTTCGTCTAGAACATGCCCTAGTGATAACACTCGTTTATAAGGTACTTTTCCTGTATATAGTGCTGATACTGCCAATAAACTATAAAACCAACCGCGTGTTTGATCAATTCCCTCCGCAATTACATCTGCTGGAAACTGTTCTTCAAACAACTCTTTATTTTCAAACGGATAATGATATTGTGCAAATGGCATGGAACCACTATCAAACCAAACATCAATTACTTCTGGTGTTCGATTCATTGTACTTCCGCATTTCTCACAGCATACTTGTACTTCATCTACATATGGCTTATGCAATTCTAAATCTTCAGGTGTTTCTTTTGTACTATGCTTTCTTAATTCAGCAATACTTTTCGGTGCGAATTGATGATCACAGCTTTCACATTCCCATACATTTAATGGTGTTCCCCAATATCTATTTCGGCTAATATTCCAGTCCACCATATTTTCTAAAAACTTTCCAAAGCGTCCGTGCTTCATATGATCTGGATACCACGTGACGGAATTATTATTTTGTAAAAATGTTTCTTTAATCTCAGTTGTTCGAATTAACCAGCTTTCTCCTGCATAATAAAGTAACGGTGAATCACAGCGCCAACAGTGTGGATAGCTATGCTCATATTTTTCTTTATGGTATAACAAGCCTTCTTTTGCTAAATAACGAACGATATCGACATCACATTCTTTTACGAACTTGCCTTTTAGAAATGGTACTGCCTCTGTATACTCACCTTTTCCATCTACAACATGTAAGAAAGATAACCCTTCACTTTGAACGACTCTATAATCGTCCTCCCCATAAGCTGGAGCGATATGAACAAGTCCAGTACCACTATCTGCAGTAACAAAATCTGCCGCAATCACACGGTATCCATTTGTAACTTCCTTCATAGGAAACGGTGCTGTATATGAAATATTTAATAATTCTTCTCCTTTATGGACAGACACTACTTCATAATCTTCTTTAAGCACTTCTTGCACACGTTCTTTTGCAACAATATACACTGACTCTTCTTGTTTTGCTTTTACGTATTCCATATTCGGATGTACAGCGAGCGCAACATTCGCTGGAAGCGTCCATGGTGTCGTCGTCCACCCAAGGAAATACTCATTTTCACTATCTTTCACTTTAAACTTAACTGTTGCACTTAAATCTTTTACTGTTTTATACCCTTGTGCAACTTCATGTGAACTAAGAGATGTTTGACAGCTTGGGCAGTATGGTGAAACTCTATGCCCTTTATATAACAAGCCTTTTTCATGAATCGTCCCTAAAATATGCCATACACTTTCGATATATGGATTCTCTAAAGTAACGTACGGATCATCCATATCTACCCAATAACCGATACTTTCAGTAAATTCACGCCACTGCTTCTCATATGTGAATACACTTTCTTTACACTTTTGAATAAATGGTTCAATGCCGTACTCTTCGATTTCATGTTTACCTGAAATGCCAAGTTGTTTTTCAACACCTAATTCTACAGGTAATCCATGTGTATCCCATCCGGCTTTTCTTAAAACTTTATATCCAGCCATCGTTTTATATCTCGCTACTAAATCTTTAATCGCCCGCCCAAGTGCATGGCCGACGTGTGGTAATCCGTTCGCAGTTGGTGGCCCTTCATAAAACACAAAAGATTGTGCGCCTTCTCGATTCTGAATTGATTGCTCGAAAATACTTTGTTCGCTCCACTGCTTACGAATACGTGTTTCTCTCCCTACAGCTGACTCTTTTACATCTACTTTTTTCATGTACAATCACTCCTTTGAATTTTTTAAAAGCACACAAAAAACCCGTCCCTATGAAGTAGGGACGGGTTTACCCGCGTTACCACCCTAATTCTATTAGCTTTTCACTAATAGCACTTAGCAACGTACTAACATACGCGTTCTTTGTAACGGTAGACATCCGTCCGAGCTTACTTTATTCAGCCACGGCTCCTCGGAGATGATTTTCAAATAACGTCTGCACACCGGATTTCAGCAATACACCGGCTCTCTGGGGAACAGCTCACTATTTTACTCTTTCTCGTCTTCAGATTTGTATACTTTATTAAAAGTTATTTTATGCCATTGGGCAATTAATTGTCAACCAATTCAAAACATATTTTTATTTATATCCTCTTTCTCTATTCTTATACAATTACTTTTCAAATTCTCTCAATCCTGCTAAATCTTCATCTTCCTCTGCAAGTTCAGCAAAAAATCCTGTTTCATCTTCACGAAGCACAATTTCAAGTTCATCTCTTGCCTCTTCATTTCTGTTTAATAATGTTAAATAACAAGCATGATCGTATCTTGCTAACAAGTCAGTAGCATCCATTGTTAATATTTCACTTGTTATGTTTTCTGCCTTTGTCGTTTGCCCAGCTCTATGATACGAAGATGCTAAAGCAAGAAGAATTGCTGTTTCATTTGGATGATGTACAGAAGCATCTTCTAATAAATAAATCGCATCCTCATACCTCTCTTGACTTTGATATACTTCTGCTAAAGCAAGGAATCCCCTACTTACAAATGGTGTTTTCTCAATTAATTGCAAGTAAATTTTTTCGGCTTTTCTTCCTTCGCCTAGCTTACATAATACATTCGCTTGTAAAAGAAGAGTGTCATAATCATCCGGTAGCTCTCGAACCATTTGTTTCGTTAATTCAAAAGCATCTCGTAACATATCTTCTTCTTCACACTCAATGAAAAGATTTACAAGTTGCTTCGCTACATCATAATCCCACTTATTTTCTAACGATGTTTGTAATACCTCTATCGCTTCTTTATTCATCGCCGCATTCTCATAAAATATTGCGAAACGCTGCGCTACCATACTATTTTTCGGGTTTAACTTCAAGGAGATTTCAAATAAATCAATAATAACTGTAATCATTGAAATTTCCTTCGCACGATTTTTCATACGATAAAATGCTCTTGTAAATATAGATTTTTTCGGTTGCTCATTTTGCTGCCTTTCTACTAATCTTTCGGCAACCGCAGTAGCTGCATACATAAACGCTGTACTTCTTTCTGCTTTTCTCACCTTTAACGTATGAAGTACGTCTCGTATTTGGGATAATTTTTTATGTTGTTCCATTGCTTTTACGTACACACCAAATATACGTTCACTTTCCAAATCTTTATGCATTACTTTCAGCGCAACTTCGATTGCTTCTGCACTCTGCTTTTTAACTAGCACTTTCGCATAATGATATAGTACTTCCACATGCTCTTCATCTATTTTCATTGCACATTCGATATATTCTTTTTCTTTATCTATGTCATTCATCGCGCCAAACACGTATGCAATCGCATCTAGACGCCATGTTTCAGGAACTTCTTCCGCTAATTTTTCTAATTCAACTAGCAATTCTTCCTGAAGATTCATTTCTACTGAAAGCTGCGCTAAATATTCCATATTTATATGCATTGGTTCTTCTTTCATCGCCTGGACCATATGATTTTGTTCTTTGGAACGATTCTCTGCTTTTTCATATATTTCTGCAAGTTGTAAATGTACACCTCGGAAGTTTGCATCAAGCTCTAAACATGTTTCATACGCTTGTTTTGCTTCTGTCAATTGTCCTAATGCCATATATGTTTCGCCAATTCGAAAATATGGAAATGCAGTTCTCTTTTGTTCTATTGCCTTGTTGTATCTCTTCATTGCTTGATCATACTGTCCAATAGATTCATATAAAACACCAGCGTAACAACCGTATTCGATTACTTCCGTTTTCTCTTTTTCTAATGTTCTTAAAAACGCTATACCTCGTTGTACAAAAACTGTGTCTTTTATTCGATTTACATACTCATCCAACACCGTCGCTATATTAGCGTATACTCTTCGTATACCACTCTCTAATTTAGAAAGTGCAAGTTTTAACTCTTTTTCATCTCCACCTAATGCAATTTCAGCATCCCATAGCACCATGCCAGCATTCATAAGGAAATCTTGATTGTCTTCAAATTGCTTATTGATACTAACAATATAGTTTTTTGCATCCTCATATTGTTCCTTTGCCATATAAACTTGAATTAAACCGAAATGAGAATATACATCTTCATTATTTTCTTCTAAAGAACGCTTATATATAGTTTCCGCTTCTTCAAGTTCATCATTTTGAAAATGTACATCTCCTAAACGAACATATAAAGATGCCTGATCTTCACAATTTTGAATTCCTTGTAATAAAATTTCCTTCGTACTTTTCTCATCATCCAAATCTGATTCATAGATTTCCGAAAGCTTCGTATATAAATAGGCTGCTGTTTTATCTAATTGAATTGCTACTTTAAGTCCCTTTACCGCCAAATACACTTTCCCTAAATGCTGAGCACATCTTGCACGTTCATACCATATGTGCGCTTCATACTTATATTCTTTTAATAAATCATTAAAGAATCCATATGCTTCTTCATATCGTTCTAAATCTATTAAAATTAAACCGTGATTTACAAGTGTAAACCTTTCCGGGCTACGTTCTATAGCTGTTAGAGAATACTCTAGCCCCTTTTCGGATTGATCCATATACATGTATGATAATGCTAAGAAACTCCACGCAACTGGTTGATCTGCATCCAATTGTAATGATGAACGAAAACTAGCAATCGCTTCTGCATAATTATCTTGCTCAAAAGAATAACGTCCATTTATAAAATGATACAACGCTTGATTGCTTTTCTTCTCCACACTTTGAAGCATATGTCCTGCTTTTTCCATATCTTGCAGACGAATAAAACACTGTGCACTATGCAATTTCACAAAGTCAGAGCTCGGAAACTTTTCCATTAATTTTTCTATACAAAACTGAATAAAATCTTTATCTACTTCAGCATCTAAATGTTTAATCGTATATAGCCAAGTGTTTGGATTTTCACTTGTTTCTTTTAAAAATAGTACTAACTTTTCAATTCCCTCTTTATCTTGCTCAGCTAAATGATCTGTAAGAGAAAAGATTGTTTTATAATAAGTGTGTTCTTCCTCATTTAAAAATGAAAGTTGTTCCATTCTATCTTTTGGTATAAACGTAATAGCTAAACAATCTGTATAACGATATTTTTCTTGCAACTTATCATATTCCACAAGAATCGGTTCCAAGAAATTCGGATCTTGAATATAAAAAGCTTGCAGTACATCGTCATAACCAGAAAGCACTTGTACATGGGAAGCGTGCTCAATATCTATACTTAATAAAACGGGAATACCTTGATTGAGTAATTTCTTATAATTTTCCTCATTCCCTTGAAAATAACGATATTCGTAACCTTGCTCTTCTATATATGTAACTGTATCTGAAAACTTAGAACCTGTTACATCAAATATATGTTGTGCAATTTCATCTTGCGTACGTTTTTCTCCCCATACCCCTAACATCATTTCCAAACTAGTCGGAACGCAATAGTTATCCTTCTGTACAACCGGAACTATCGGTAAGCGCACCTTTTTTCCATCAGGATTTTTTTCTATATGATGATATAGAGAATTTTTTAAACTCTTTTCACTTTTCAATAGTGCTTGCAAATCGTGAATATTATTCATTTTATAAAATGCTTCTGCACGTAAATGTACAAAATAAGTTGTATATGCATGATGCGGAAGCATTTTATTCATTTTATCTATTACCACTAACATTTCTTCATGGCACTCTAAATCTAATAAATATTTTACTTTTTCAAAATAGAAATATGGTACTTGAGGGAACTTTGCAATCGCATCATTAATGAGTTGTAACGCTCGCTGCTGTTCACCTTTATATGCATATAATTGCGCCAATAAGTACGTAGCTAACTCTTCACAATCTTTATGCTGCTGACCGGCTAAAAGTTGCTCCTCTGCCTTCTCCCACTCACCAGTCTGTATATATAAGTAACCCCATTTATCAAAAACTGCGCGTGTACTATACTTTTCTGCCTTTTGCATATAGGCATAAGCCTCTTCATTGCGCTTCATATCTAACAAACATCTAACTAACGTAAAATATGCTTTCGTTAAAACATCCGCATCAGTTTCTTCTTCATTTACCTCTTCCAAAGAATCTTTTAATAATTGTTCAGCATCAAGGATTTTACGCTCATCAATTAACTCATCACAATATAAAGAGAGCGTTCTCATATTTGGGAATTTTTTATACGTATAACGAATTAAAAAGGAGCTGTATTGATGCATCAAACCTTCATCAGCAAGACGAATTAATGTATCAAACTCCTTGGATGATGAGACGTTAGAAAGCCAGTTCTTCACGTATGATAACTTTTTCGTTTCTTTTATATGTGCAATTTCATTATTTATCTCCTGTAATCCATCTACAAATCTCTTTTCTTTCAAACAAATCTCTAATTGCTTAAAATCTAGCATGCATTCACCTCAAATTATTATTTATACTGCCATTTGCAAGCAGTATTCTAACCTACTTGCTTAGATTTTACACATCATATAGTATGCATTCAACTAAAACCTCATATAATGAACGATATTATTTAATATTATTCAAGTTTTCAGCTAAATATCTTAAAAACGATACTTTTTCTCGTTATTTTGTTTAATTTGATGGAATATCTTATTATCTCAAAAGATTGTTTTAAGGATGATAATCAGTACATGAAATTATATCAACGATTATTTAAATATATCTATCGCAACTTACAATATATCAACGATTTTTCAAACATATCTACCGTAACTCAAAATATATTAACGATTCGACAAAGGATATCGATTTGTCAGCGAATTCCCACAATGATATCTACTTCTATTTCATATGTTAAAGAGAGATTGTTTTGTAAGACACTCTCTCTTTTGCTTCACTTATCAAATTTTAAATCTACAAAAACACCGTAATAATCACTCGGAAATACGTGTGATGAAGTTAATGTTGAATCTCCAAATATTAAAAGTAGCAATTCTCATTATATCCCCTTCTTTTCTAGTATGATATTTATCACTTAACTTCCCCAAAAGTAATCCTCATATTTGGAGCATATAACAAAGAAGAGTGTATATGAAACACTTCAAAAAATCGTAGTTCTGCTTCATATTGAGCGAGTGCTTCAGCAAACGTTAAGCCCCGACTCATTAAACCGTCTATAAATTGTTGTTTCTCACCGGGATTACTTGCAATCCCCTCTTCTTTTAGAGAATTATATAAACCTTGTTTATCATTTTGATTTATATTAGAATCTAAAAAATTCACTTTATCGCTTACTCTGCATTCAATATTCTTCACACCCAATTCACTTAAAAACATCGGTATTTTCATGCCAATGTTACCGTCTTTACCATTTCTCTGTGTATCTCGTTCAAATAACTTCTGCAAAACACCAAGCTTGATAATTTCCGATTGCTTCTCCCCATCTAGTACGTATGAAGACATATTAGAAATCCAATGTGGTTCAAAACAAATTACCTGCCCGCCCTTCCTAGTTGAATTTATCATTTTTTGCAACATTGTTTTGGGCGCATTCATATGTAATAAGAAGGCATGACTGACAGCTATATCATATTTATTTTTCATTTCAATTTCTGTAGCATCCCCCTCAAGAAATTCAGATTCATATGGAAGTGTACGAAACAACTCTCTCGCTTCAGCTATTAATGCTTCCCCGCTATCAATGCCTGTATACTTTGATCCATTTGGAAGTAAAGGCAACAAAATTAAACCTAAATAACCATATCCACAACCATAATCAACAATATGTACAGGTTCAGTAATCTTCCAAACTGAATTGACTAAAAAACTTAAATAATCATCATTATAATATAAATCTCTCGTATTTCTTAAATACGCTAGCCTACTATTCCAATCATACTCTTCCAAGTCTAACGGCCCCCTTTTATATACACAACTAAAATTCTCTATATTATAGATAGATTCCTACACTTTTGTTGAAATTTTAGATAGTTAAGCCCAAATAAAAACAATACATAATACATGTACTTTATATCTCCCCGCCTAATCGATAAACTAATTTTTAAAAATAATTATTAATCCCAATCATACAGAAAAACCTTGTGTGCATATTAGTGGTTCGATAAGATAATAATTGTATATAATTCATAATAATCCTAATAAATAACATTATTATGTAAGGTTGAGGAAAGGGGATAATATATGATAGTAATAGATTCCAATCCGAAACAACAAACTTATGCTGATTTACTAGACTTAGCTTTTGACATTTGTGATGAATTCCATTTAGTTTTAAGAAATGATATGGGACCGTTACACTCTTTTGAGCCCATCTTAATGAAACTAGAAGGTTCATTAAAAGAAATGACTGAGCAATCTGAGTGGGCCAGTACTATTTTAGGCGATAATCAAACAGCAAAAGTGTATTTCTATTACGCTGATGCCAACGCTAAAAACGTCCTGAAGGAATTATCTAATTCTTTATATGAATGGGTAATGCCTGACTTACCGGAAGATTTATCATTCTTTAAATCCAGAAAAAAATGGTTAATAACGTGTTCTCACGAAAAGGAAAGCTTTATTAATACAGAAGATAAAGAAGAAATCGAAAGAGTATTAAATATCCCGGGATTACAAGCACATATAGGAGAATTTTAAAATAAAAAGGCTAGTACATCTTTAAAGATACGCTAGCCTTTTTTACTTATTAAAGAAATATAGATAAGTAGAAGCTTAATCAGTGCAATCACAATCTAAACAATCAGTACAATCTAAATTGCTACAATCTAAATTTCTCTTCTTTTTTCTTCTTTTAAGATAATAATATAGTAGCCCAATAAATAATACGCAAATAACAAACGCTATTATTGCTTCTGTATATTTTTCATGAATGATACAACCAATTCCACTTCCACCTGATATAAAAATTAGAATTATGTAAATCCAAAACATGTAAGTAGCTACCTCCGTTGATATTTGGTTTAAGATATAATCCATATAATACTAGATACAATAAATAGTCCCATGCCATTACCGCTTAATAAGCCGGTAGTTACTCTTAGCAAATTTGTACTGCTTCGCCATTTCCGCTTTTGGGTGAATCCATCAATTAATAATGGAATTTGAGCAAAAAAGGATAGCATTAATGAGAGAGTAAACGAAGGGGCTATTAAAAAGTAAATTGGAAACATACATAAACCAATAAGCATACCTGTGCATCGTGCACATAAAGGTATGTATTTTTGTACTTTAAGGAAACTCCTTTTCGGTATTCTATGACAAGGAATATGTAAAATGAAATCTCGGATCAATACGGATCATCCTCTCTATAAATATTTTAATTGATTTCGTAACATAATTATAGAGTTGTTACACTTCGTAACATATAACTTCTTATAGTTAAGAGGTTTATTCAAAAAAGCAAAAAGACAAACCGGATAAATGATTCATCCGGTTTGTCTTTTTGTTTCTATATACACTTTATTTTGTATATATCATTCACAGTTCATTACCAAAGTAACGTATATAATTGTCATTATACATTAAATGGATTCTTTTCGTTTCTTTTTACATCTCCTCAGGAGCCTCCATTCCAAGTAAACGTAACCCCTCTTTTAATACAACCGTCACAGCATAAGCTAATGCGAGTCTGCTGTCTTTTTCTTCGCTCTCTTCTAATATACGTACATTTCCGTAATATTTATTAAATGATTGCGCTACATCTAATACGTATTTTGAAATAATGGATGGCTCATTTTTGTTGAAAGCCGCTTCAATTACTTGAGGGAATTTATTGAGTAATTTTACAACGCTCCAACTATGATTATCTTTTAATGCAAAAGTACATGTTTCAAATTCTACACTTTCTTTTCTTAAAATAGAGCAAGCACGCGCATGCGTGTACTGTACATACGGTCCTGTTTCCCCTTCAAATTTCAACATATTTTCTAATGAAAATTCGATATTATGCATACGCTCATTTTTCAAATCGTGGAAGATAACTGCTCCAACACCGACTTGTTTTGCTACTTCTTCTTTTTGTTTTAAATTAGGGTTTTTCTCTTCAATATTTTGTTTCGCAAGTGCAACTGCTTCTTCAAGTACTTCTTCTAGTAATATAATTCTACCCTTACGTGTGGACATTTTCTTACCATCTTTTAAAATGAATCCAAACGGTATATGTTCCATACCATCAACCCAAGTGTAGCCAAGCTTTTTTAATACAGTGAAAAATTGATTAAAATGCAAGCTTTGTTCGGGTCCTACTACATATAAAGCTTTATCAAATTCGTATGTGTTTTGACGATACAATGCCGCTGTTAAATCACGTGTTGCGTAAATAGTCGCACCATCTGATTTTCTAATTAAGCAAGGTGGCATACCCTCTTCTTCTAAATTAACGACTAATGCCCCTTCTGATTCTTCCAGTAAGTCGTGCTCTTCTAAAATCCCAACAAAGTCTTCCATTTTATCGTTATAGAAAGCTTCGCCTTGAAAATTTGTAAACTCCACACCGAGAAGTTCATAAATACGAGAAAATTCTTTTAAAGACTCATGGCGGAACCAATTCCAAAGTTCGACTGCTTCTTCATTTCCTTCTTCTAGTTTTTTAAACCATGAGCGCCCTTCCTCTTCTAGTTCTTTGTTTTCTTTTACTTCTTCATGAAACTGAACATATAACTTAAATAACTCACGAATTGGATCCTCTTTAACAACTTCTTCATTTCCCCATTTTTTATATGCAGTAATTAACTTCCCAAACTGTGTTCCCCAATCCCCAATATAATTAATTCCTACAACTTCATATCCACATTTTTCGGCAATATGTTTCAGCGAATTACCGATCATTGTAGAACGTAAATGCCCCATTGAAAAAGGTTTCGCGATATTAGGAGAGGAATAATCGATAACTACCGTTTTTTCACATCCAAAGTGGTTTTGACCGTACTCTTCTTTCTCCGCTAAAACCGTTTTTAATACTGCATCACTGACAGTTTCACGATTAAAAAATACATTTACATAAGGACCAACGGCTTCTACTTTCGTAAAGAACGGATCATTTAATTTCTCTGCAATTTCCTTCGCGATAATGGCTGGTGCTTTTTTATATTGCTTCGCTAGTGAAAAACATGGGAACGCTGCATCTCCGAATTCATCTTGTTTTGGTGTTTCGATTAAATCTAAAATTTGATTTTGTGTTAATTCATTCGCAAGAATATTTGATAAACTTTTCGCAAACTGCGTTTTATAATCCATATTACAACCTCCTTATTTTTTAAACACAAAAAACTCGTCTCTAAAAAAGAGACGAGTTTTAACCCGTGGTACCACCCTTGTTGTTCATTACGAACCACTTTCCCGTTTATAACGAGGACAGGGGGCCTCGGCTTACTCTACTATTCATTCAAGAAGCATCTCCGAAGTGCGCTTCATCTTTTTCTTCCGCACTAGGCTCACACCATCCCTAGTTCGCTTTCCTTCTGAAAAAGACTACTCTCTTCATCACAGATAGTATATTTAATTAATTATTGCTTATTATACATCTTTTCAAACAATTAGCAAGGGTCAATTACACCAAAGTGAAACTTAGCACTTTTTCTTTTGTATACGTGAAAATTATGTTTTTCAAATCTAGAACTACGAAAATGATCTTTCAGAACGACACGTTTTCTCGCCACACGCTTCGCTTCCGCAATTGTTTCATCAGTAATATCATGATACAAAGCGAAGTGTTTTAACCCTTTAATTCCATCTGATTCTATGACAGTTTCTTCAAACATCGGATCAAGGTATACAACGTCATAACTATTATCTTCACATTGCGTTAAAAATGCGAAATGCTCTGTTTGCTTTACATGGATTCTTTGCATTGCCTTATCGATTTCAGAAACGGATGAAGACCATGTTTTCAAACCATTTTTCATAATATAAGCCATATATTCATTGCCTTCAAGTCCTGTTACTTTTCCACTTTCACCAACAACATAACTAGCCACAATACTATCTGATGCCATACCGAGCGTACAATCTAACACTGTCATTCCGCTCTCTAACTTTGCAGCTTGTACAAACGGATCGTGTTCTCCGCGCATTAACCTTTTCACACGAAACATCGCTGAATTTGGATGAAAGAAGAACGACTCTTCCGTACCTTTTGGATAAATAGCTAATCGGTTCTTCCCTACGACAAGCACATCTTGTTCATACTGCTCATGCAGTTTGTGCACAGGTATATCATTACGTAAAACGAAAGAACAATTTAATTCGTCCGCTACCTTATTTGCATAAGCTGTCATTTCTTTATTTGTTCTTCCTGCTGTTGTTACTATCATTTTTTCACCTCTATATAAAGAAAAGAGGGAGATTTACTCTCCCCCTACTTTAGCAATTCTTTTCGAAAGCTTGTTCTAAGTTTGTAATAATTTCGTCCATTGTTGCGCCTTCAATTTCATGACGGTGAATGAAGTGAACAACTTCTTTTCCTTTTAGTAATGCCATAGATGGTGAAGATGGAGGGATTTCTCCGAAGTATTCACGCATTTTCGCAGTAGCATCTTTATCTTGACCTGCAAATACAGTTACAAGATGATCAGGTTGTTTTTCAGCGCGAACTACCGCTTGACCTGCTGATGGGCGTGCTAAACCAGCTGCACAACCACAAACAGAGTTTACAACTACTAAAGTTGTACCTGATGCACTTTCCATAAATTCTGTAACAGATTCTTCTGTAGTTAACTCTTCAAATCCAGAACGCACTAATTCTTGGCGCATTGGAATTACCATTTGGCGCATGTATTCTTCATATGCATTTGACATCTTGTAATCTCTCCTTCAACTTTCATTCTAAATTCATCATATCACGCTCTATTAATAGGCGCAAAAGAAAGATAACGATGATTTCATTTTTTTGTAGGGATTTCACAAACCCCTTCACGGCAGTGTCCAACTGGGACAAGTTTTCTATTGTTAGCGATATAATCGTATACTTTACTTCCAAATCCAAGTACGATAGATAGTTTTATAAAAGGCACTGCAAACCAATAAGATGGGACGGCTTTTGCTAATACGTTAATGCTATGAATTCCGGCATACCACTTATTATTTTTTAAAATATACAATCTTTGTTCCATCTTACTTTGTAATTCTTGAGAAAGTTCATATTTCTCAACTACATCTTCATCTCGAAATGAAACAAATATCATCTTACCCTTTTTATCTACTTTTTTCGTACGTTCTGCAACCGCTGTACACATCGGACACCAACTATCATAGAAAACGATCATATATTATTCCCCTTTACGAGACTCCGTCATTTGTTTCCACACTGAACCTTTTGCTTCTTCGCCGCCTTCAATACGCTCTAACGCAAGACGCGCTTGCATCGCTACTTCAAATTCCGGATCATCTTGCGCTATTTTTAATACTGGAATAGCACTTTCATCTCCAAGTTCAAATAAGAACATCGCTGCACGCCATCGTACTAATTTACTTGGATCCTTCAGAGATTTAATCATAACGAACATCGCTGCTGGATCACCTACATCTGATAAGCAATCGCCCGCTGTACGACGAACACTTACAGAACGATCTAATAACGCTTTATATAATAACGGCAATACTCCTTCACCTTTTACCATGCCTAAATATGCTGTTGCTAAACGGCGGATAGATACTTTCTCATCATCTAACGCTATTTTCAATACTGGCATATCCTCTTCAGTAGGATCCATTTGCTCTAAAGCTGCAAAACGGTTTTTCCAGTCAGAATCCTCCATCATCTCTTCTGTTACTTTATATGGCTCACGCTTTTGAATCGTTACTTCAACTGCTCCTGCCTGATTTAATAATTCTTTAACCGTTTCATTTACACGTTCTTCTGAATAAGCAGCAACAATCTCCTCTACTACTTCTTTCCCGATTTCTTCAAAATTACCGTAACGTGTACTTTGTTCTACCCATTTACGCTCTTTCACAACGTTAGGTGCAGACATTTGTACTTTCATAATGGATTCTTTAAAACGATCAGGTAAGCCAACACGCTCTTCTGTCGTTCCATCTGTTAACTTCACTTGCATCGGGATAGTAAAGAACATTTGAACAAACACTTTTACTTCTCCAAAATGAGCAAGTTGTTGTTCTTCACTTTCTTTCACTATTTCTTCACCGAAAACGGCACGAACTTGTTGTAATAAAACTTTCCAATCATACTTCGCATTACGCTCTACTGCTAAAAAGTCTGCTACATGGTATACACCTTTAATACCTTCAATTTTCAAAATTTCTTGCACTTGCACTGGTGCTTGTTCTTTATTTTCATTCGTATAATTATTACGCGCTCCTGATGGTAATACTTCATTCAAAATAACTTTCATTGTATTTGGACTTGGCGTCGGTTCAATTGCTTTAATTTTCACGTAAAAATACTCTCCTTTATTGCGTGTTCTTAGCTGTATTGTAACATGTTATCCCTCTATACTCCTACTCGGATGCTTAATTTCACTAATTCCTCTTCTATATTTCTTAGGAATTCAATCATTTCTATTTTCACCTA